>CAYMMC010000633.1:0-2267 GCA_964391125.1 uncultured Akkermansia sp. | reverse complement strand
GTGAAGAGGATCCAGGTGTCCTCGGCCTTGCCGGAGGCCTCCAGAGCGTCGAGGATGCGTCCGATCTGCGCGTCCATGTGGGTGATGATCGCGTAGTATTCCCCGCGGTGGACCTTGACGGCGCGCTCCGTCCTCGGAAAGGGCGCGAGCCGCTCGTCGCGGAGCTCGGGGCCGCATCCGATGGCGTCCTTGTGGGGATATTCCGGGAGAAAGTTCGCCGGCAGCGCGATCCTCTCCGAGGGATAGCGGTCGACGTAGGACTGGGGCGACTGACGGGGGTCGTGGGGCGCGTTGAAGGCGAGATACATGAAGAAGGGCCGCTCCGTGCCCGCCGCCTCGCCCAGAAAGCCGACGGCGTCGTCGGCGAGGACCTCGCTCCAATGCTTGCCGCCCTGCCAGAAGCCGCCGAACGTCGGGTCGCTCGGACTCCAGGAGTCCGGCACGCCCTCGAGGGGGCGGTTGTAGGCGGCGGCGCCGTCCTTCGGCATGCCTCCGCGGACGTGCGCGACGCGGTGGAAGGCCTTCGCCGCGTCGGTCCGGACGTGCCACTTGCCTGCGAACCAAGTCGAGTATCCCGCGCTGGCCATGCGCTGGGGCCAGAGCCGTCCCGCCTCGCGCTCCGCCTCCATCGCCTGGTGGAGCGGCTGCGCCCGCCACAGGCTCCGGCCCGTGACGAGCATGGCCCGGCTCGCGATGCAGACGGCGGGACTCCACGAGCCCATGTTGTAGGCGTTGGCGAAGCTCGCCCCGCCCTTGGCGAGGCGGTCGAGGTTCGGCGTGTCGACGTCGGTTTGGCCCAGCGCGCCGATCGCCTCGTAGGAATGGTCGTCCGCGAAGAGGAAGAGCACGTTGGGCCTGTCCGCCGCCGAGGCGACGCCGAGAAGGCAGAGGAGGGCGAGGCAGGCGGCGGAGTTCGGTCTCATGCGGGGCTGCCGAGCGGGCGGCGCCCGGGAGGAGGGAGTCCCCCCGGAGAAGTCGTCCCTCCCGGTCCGTTCCAGAGCGGTCGTGCGAAGGACTAGAAAAGCAATTGGGCCGGAATCTGTCCAGACGAAAAAGAGAACGGGAGCGACCGGCCCTGCCCGGCGGCGCTCCCTCAAAAGCGACCGATCAGGTGATTGGCGACGACGAGGTAGCGGTCGTGCCATTCCAAGTTCGCGGGACGCAGGGTCGGCGCCCCGGGCGCGAGGACCTGGAGGAAGGGACGTCCCTCGAGCCATTCGCCCGTGTCCTCGTCTCCCTTCAGCGCGAGAAAGGAGCGCCCGTTCGCCTCGCGGTGCAGGTAGAGGGCGCTGCGGCGGCCTTTCCACGGGTCGATCGCTTCCACCTCGAAGCCCGTCGCCGAGGGCGCTTCCGCGATGGCGACGACGAGGACGTAGTGGCCGATCGCCGTCTCCCAGCGGGGCTCGTCTCCGTTCTGTTCCCGCCGTTTCACGACGAAGGAGCGAAGATTGAGGATCGGCGGGACCTCGGCGGCCAGAGAACGCCGCATCATCCCGTGGATCCGGGAGAGATGCTCCGCTTCGCTCTCGCCCTCCTCGCGGTCGAGATAGGCCGAATCCGGCGGGGCGATGCCGTGATCCGCCAGCAGTTCGGCGATTCCGGCGGCGAAGTCCTCGCATCCGATCCCGTGGACGCCCCAGCGCATTCGGCTCCGGTCGGCGACGGAGCGGCGATGGCGGTAGTAGCGGTCCACGAGAAAGCGCATCCGGACCCCGTCCGTCCCGCCGACGAGGGATTGCAGCGCCGGTCGGTGTTCCGGGCCGGCGAATTGGAGGAAATTCAACAGCGTGGCCGGGGCGCAGCCATTGGCGGAATCGGGATAGTCGCGCTGGTCGGCGGGTCTCGGACCGCTCCCGCTCGCTTCGGAGCGGGCCAAGGGAAGGGACGGCGCGAAATAGGAAGCGAAAGCGAGCGCCAGGAGGAGGGCTGGACGGGAAAGGGCCATCCGGGAGAGGATAGGGGACGGTCGGAGCGCCCCGCAATGAAAATCCGCCCTCGGCTCCGCCGGTCGGCGCGGATCCGGATTTTTTCCATTCCGCCTTGACCTGCCCCCTGGATTCCCTGGCCTGCTCGCATCCCCTTCGCCCGGCGGGACTTCCAGTCCTAAGAAGTCGGAAAACAATAAATTACCGTAATTTAGCTATACGTTAGGATGGATTTCATAGTTCCATTCGCCATGGAATTTGTTTCGCTTGATGCGTATCCCCGCGAGCTCCCTCGCGGTGATCTTGCGGCCTTTCTCGTAGCTTTTCCCGTCCAGCCACGCA
>CAYMMC010000632.1:0-2272 GCA_964391125.1 uncultured Akkermansia sp. | reverse complement strand
AGGCGGCGGCGCGGGGAGCGGACGAGCCCATCCGCTTCGACGCCACGGCCAAGGGCGCCGACGCCGACGCGGATTACCGCAACGAGCCCAACACCTTCGGCTGGATTGTCGAGATCGACCCCTTCGATCCCGCCAGCGTTCCCGGGAAGCGGACCCACCTGGGCCGCTTCGCCCACGAAGGCGTCGTCTTCGGCCCGGCGGCGCCCGGCCGCCCCGTGGTCTGCTACTCCGGCGACGACGGCCGCAACGAATACATCTACAAGTTCGTCAGCGCCGCCCCCTACGATCCCGAGGGCAGCGACGGCGCCATTCTCGACGAGGGCACCCTCTACGCGGCCCGCTTCAACGACGACGGCACCGGAGACTGGCTGGCCCTGGCCCCCGGCGAGAACGGGCTGACGCCGGAAAACGGCTTCGCCGATCTCGCGGACATCCTCGTCAACACCCGCCTCGCCGCCGACTTGGCCGGAGCGACCAAGATGGACCGTCCCGAATGGGGCGCGGTCGATCCGCATTCGGGCGAGGTCTATTTCACGCTCACCAACAACTCCACCCGCGTCCAGGCCGACGCCGGCGGCGCCAACCCGCGCGCCGACAATCGCTTCGGCCACATCGTCCGCTGGACCGAGCAGGGCGGGGACCACGCGGCCGCGTCCTTCGACTGGGACCTCTTCGTCCTCGCGGGCGATGCGCGCAGCGGCGCCGACCTCCGCCGCACTCCGCTCGGCGACGACAATCTCTTCGCCTGTCCCGACGGTCTCGGCTTCGACGCCGACGGCCGCCTCTGGATCCAGACCGACATCGGCGAGAACCATCAGAACCGCGACGAGTTCGAGGTCTTCGGCAACAACGCCATGCTGGCGGCCGATCCGCGCAGCGGGGAAATCCGCCGCTTCCTGACCGGCCCCGTCGGACAGG
The DNA here is from genome assembly GCA_964391125.1 of uncultured Akkermansia sp. Taxonomy (GTDB): domain Bacteria; phylum Verrucomicrobiota; class Verrucomicrobiia; order Verrucomicrobiales; family DEV007; genus Arctic95D-9. The sequence continues at coordinate 1,354 of CAYMMC010000632.1, read as the reverse complement.
AGATCACCGGCATCGCCATGACGCCCGACCAGCGCACCCTCTTCGTCAACGTGCAGCACCCCGGCGCCACGACCAGCCCCGAAGACTTCGCGGCCGGGCGGCACGCCAGCCACTGGCCCGACGGGGAGGGCGCGCCCCCCCGCTCGGCCACCATCGCGATCACGCGCGAGGACGGCGGCATCATCGGCGCCTGAGGCGGCCCGGCGCGGCGGCTCCCCTATCCCGCCCGGTTCTCCCCGCGGTTCTCGCTCTGGTGGATCGTCAGGGGCCAGCCCGGAAATTGGTTGCCCGGCCGGCCGTCGGTGGCGTCGACGAGGAAGCGGAAGGCCTCGAGGCGGTAGGTCTTCGCTTCGGGATCGATGGTGACCATGCCGAAGCCGCTCCCTTTCTCGTGGGCCTTCCCGTAGCGGTCCGTCGCCACGGGCACGATGGGATTTCCCACGGCATAGACGTAGGCTTCGTTGCCGAATCCGTCGAGGTATTCGCCGGTGTCCGGCAGTCCGTGCCCGGGCCGGTTCGCGCACGGCATCCCCAGCTCGTCGGGGCGCCACCAGCGCGGATAGCCCACGGCGATGGCCGGGGTGCAGAAGGACCAATTGGCGTCGCGCTGCCTCTCGACGCCGTATTGGACGAGGGTGGCGAGATGCTGGTCGCCGTTGACGTGCAGGGCCATGGACTTCCGCAGGATGGCGACGGCCCGGTCGCGCGGGGTCTGCGGCCAGCCGCCGGAGTCGAGGTCGGCCTTCAGGTAGCCGTCGTATTTCCCGTGATGGGTCGCGACGTTGGCGAAGAGGGTCTGGCTGAGGAGGACCTTGATGGAATGGCCGCGCCAGTCCTCGCACCAGCCTTCGAGGAACTTCTCCTGGCGCTCGCCCAGCAGGACCAGCCCCGGCCGGTCGAGGGAGGCCACGTCGAAGTCCGCGTCGGCCACGTGGTCGGCCCGGCCCTCGCCGGTGTCGACGCGCTCGGGACCGCTCTTGAACTGCCGGTCGCTCAGGATCGCGAAGCCGACGCCGCCGTAGACGAGGTCGCCGTAGTAGACGCTCATGCCCTGCGCCACCGGCGTGGGATCGTGGATGTCGGGATGGTGCGCGGTGTTGGTCTTGTGGACGACGTTGACCATCTCCACCGGCTGGATGTAGCCGCCCTTGGAGGAGGCCCCGGGGTCGTCCGGCGCGACCTTCATGGCCACCCCTCCCTCTCCCCAGTAGTTGCCTTGGAAGACGTCGTGGTCGTCGGGGATGCAGAGCGTGGGCGCGTTGCGCATCGCCTCGCGGAAGGCCCAGCCGTGCTGGTAGAACTTGCGCAGGTAGTTCAGGATGGCGGGCCCGGCGGGCGAGCGGATCACGCCGAA
>CAYMMC010000631.1:0-2272 GCA_964391125.1 uncultured Akkermansia sp. | reverse complement strand
AAAGCCGCCGGGAGCGGATCGCGGAGATCGAGGGCCTGCTCCGCGAGCGCGAGGCCGAATCCGAAAGCCGCCGGGAGCGGATCGCGGAGATCGAGGGCCTGCTCCGCGAGCGCGAGGCGCGCATCGACGAGATCGCGCTCGACCGCGAGGACCAGGCCGAGACCGCGCGGGCCTTGGCCGACGAACTGGAGAGCCTGCGCCGTCGCCGAGCCGCGCTCCAGGCGGAACTGAACGACGTCCATCACGAGCTCTACGACGTGCGCCGCGGTCTCCATCTCCGCATCGAGGAGATCGAGGGCCTTCGCTCCAAGGCCGCCGAGCTGGAGGAAGTCCAGGCGAGGAACGCCGAACTCGACGCCGCCCTCGCTGCGGCGCGAGACGATTTGGCGGAAAAGCGGCGTCAGCTCGCCAGCGCCGAGGCCGCGCACGAGGGCGCCACCCTCGACTTGGCCGAGCTTCGCGCCGCCCATGAGACGCGGATGCGGGACTTGGAGGAATCCCACGCCACCGCTCTGGCGGAAACGGAGCTGACGCATCGAGCCGCCGTCGCCTCGCTCCAGAGCGCCCTCGAGGCGGCGCAGGGCGAAGCGGAGACCGTTGCGGCTCAGTTGAACGAAGCGCGTCGCGAGCTTAGCGAGCTCCGCATCGCCTTGTCGGCGAAAACCGAAGACCATCAGATGGCCCTCGGCCAGATGGAGGAGCTCGAGGCCATCATCGGCGACCGCAGCGCCGAGGTGAACGACCTCTCTTCCGAGCTGCGCCAGCAGCGCGACCAGTTGCGCCTGCTGAAGGAGCGGCTGGCCGAGGCCGAAGGCGAGCTGGAGGCTCTCGCCGAGGAATCCCGTCTCCTGAATGCCGGCGCCAAGGCCCGGACACAGTTCGCCGAGGAGCAGAAGGCCCGCGTCGCGGAGCTCGAGTTCGCCTTGGCCGAACGCTACCGCGAGATGAACGAGGTCCGGGTCGAAGGCGGCGAGCACGCCCGCAACGTCCGCTATTTCGAATCCCGGGCCATTCAGCTCGAAGCCGAGTTGGACCGCCGTGCCGCCGAGTTCCACGAATCCGGTCGCCGCGTCGTGGCGATGGAGGAGTCCTTGGAGCTGGCAAACGTGCAGATCGAATCTCTGACCGCCCGCCTCGAGCAATCCGACGCCGACGTGGCAAGCCTGCGGGAGGAGCTGGACAGCGTCTCCCGCGAGAAGGACGAAACGCTGCGGGAGCTGGATCGAGCCAGGCTCCGGGCGGCGGAACTGGAGGAGGCCGCCCGGAAGCGCGAGCGGCAACTGGTCGAAATCGAGCGCGAGCTCGGGGAGGCGCACGAGCGTTCCAGCTCCTTGGAACAGCAAATCGCGCAGATCCAAGCCGAGCTGGAGAGCGCCCAAGAGGAGGGGCGGCGCGCCTCCGCGACCGTGTCCGAGCTGGAGGAGGCGGTGCAGCGGAGCGAGGCCCGCTCCGCCGAGACCGAGCGAGAGCTCGGCGAGTCCCGCGAGCGCTCCGCCACCCTGGAGAAGAAAGTCGAGCAGCTCCAGACCGAATTGAACCACGCCCTCGAGGAGGGGCGGCGCTTTTCTGCCACCGTGCGCGAGTTGGAGGAGACGCTCCGCAGCAGCGACGAGCGCGCCTTGGAGCTTTCCGGAAGAATCGACGAAAAGGAGTCCGAAGTTTCCTCCCTGCTGGCTGAGACGAACTCGCTGCAGAGCCTCGTCGACGCCCGCACCGCCGCCGAGACCGAGGCTCGGGAGAAGGTCGCCGCCCTCGAAGCCGAACTGGAGGCGAGCCTGGCGGGCTTGGAGCGGCAAAGAAACGAGCTGGTCGAGGCCCACGCGGACGAAATCGCCCGCCGGACAGCGGAGATCGAGGGCCTTCAGGCGCGCCTGAGGGAGGAGGAGGGGAGGGCGAAGGAGCAATCCGCCGCCCGGGAGGGCAGCCTCGCCGAAATCGAAGCCTTGCGCGACAAACTCGCCGCGCGGGCCGAGGAGGTGCGCGATCTGCAGAACCGGATCAGCGAGGTGATGATGCAGCGGGCTTCCCGGGAAAGCGAGATTGCGGAGCTGAAGGAGAAGCTGCGGGCCATCGACGGGAGCCCGGCCGGCCCCGTCCTCGTCCAAGGCTCCGTGGCAGGCGAGGAGGAGCCGATTTACGAACGGATGGCCGCCGTTGCCGAGGAGGAGGGCATCCCGCTCGACGATTTGCCCGCCGCAGTTCCCGAGGCGACGCAAGCGGCCGCCCCTGCCCCGCCTCCTCCCGAGCCACTTCCCGAGCCACTTCCCGAGCC
>CAYMMC010000630.1:0-2274 GCA_964391125.1 uncultured Akkermansia sp. | reverse complement strand
CGCGGTGAGAGGCCCCGCTCCAGGTCGCGCTCGATGTTCTCCACCACCACGATGGCGTCGTCCACGACGATGCCGATGGCGAGGACCAGCCCGAAGAGGGAGAGGGTGTTGAGCGAGAAGCCGAAGACCGCCATCGCCGCGAAGGTGCCGACGAGCGACACGGGGATGGTCAGCAGCGGGATGAGGGAGGCGCGCCAGTTCTGCAGGAAGGCGAGGATGACGATGATCACGAGGACGACGGCCTCGAGCAGGGTCTTCTGCACCTCCTTGATCGACTGGCGCACGGGGATGGTCGGATCGTAGGCGATGGTGTAGTCCAGTCCCGGCGGGAACTGCCGCTTCAGCTCCTCCATCTTGACCCGGAGGGCGTCGGAGGTGGCGATGGAGTTGGAGCCCGGCTGCTGGAAGATCCCGAGGGCGGCGGTGGGCTGGCCGTTGAGCAGGCTGGTGGTGTTGTAGTCGCGGGCGTCGAGCTCGACCCGGGCGAGGTCGCCGACCCGAACCACCTCCCCGTCGGCGCCCGTCTTGACCACGATGCTGGCGAACTCCTTCTCGTCGGTGAGGCGGCCCCGGGTGTTCACCGTGTATTGGAAGGCCTCGGCCCCGTCCGGCATGGGCGGGGCGCCCACCGAGCCGGCCGCGACCTGCACGTTCTGCTCCTGGATGGCGGCGACCACCTCCTGCGCGGTCAGCTTGCGCGCGGCGATCTTGTCGGGATCGAGCCAGATGCGCATCGAATATTCCCGGCTGCCGAAGATCACGATGTCGCCCACCCCCTCGACCCGGGCCAGTTGATCGCGAATTTGAAGCAGGGCGTAGTTGCTGATGAAGAGGGAGTCGAGCGACTTGTCCGGCGAGATCAGATTGACGATCAGGGTGATGTCGGGAGAGCGCTTCCGCGTGGTGACCCCGTTGCGGCGGACCTCCTCCGGGAGGGTGGGCGTGGCGATGGCGACGCGGTTCTGAACGAGGACCTGGGCGTTGTCGAGGTCGGTGCCGGGCTTGAAGGTCACCGTCAGCGCCATGGTGCCGTCGCTGGTGGATTGCGAGGTCATGTAGAGCATGTCCTCGACCCCGTTGACCTGCTGCTCGATCGGCGTGGCGACGGTGTCGGCGAGGGTCTTGGCGTCCGCCCCGGGGTAGACGGCGGTGACCTGGATCGTGGGCGGCGCGATCTCCGGATACTCGGCCACCGGCAGCGTCGCCAGGGCGATGGCCCCGACCAGCGTGATGAAGACGCTGATGACGATGGCGAAGACCGGGCGGTCGATGAAGAACTGCGCGAAGTTCATGGGCGGCGGTCAGTCCTTCGTTCCGGGCGTTTCAGCCGCTTCAGCCGTTTCAGGCGCCTCGGCCGCCGCATCCGGCGCGGCTTCCGGGACCGGTTCGACCCGCAGCCCGGGTTGCAGCATCTGCAGGCGGGTCGAAACGACCTGCTCGCCGCTCTCCACCCCGCTGCGCACCACCCGGAGCCCCTCGCTGATGGGGCCGGTTTCGATGTTGCGACGCTCCAGCGTGTGGTCGGACTTCACGACGTAGACGAAGCGCCCCCCTGCTGCGAGCTGATCACGGCGTCGGGCAGCAGCACCGCCGGGGCGGGATCCCCCGCCGCGACGCGCACCCGCACGAAGAATCCCGGGGTGAGCAAAGGGTCCCACGACTTGAAGACGCCGCGGACTCGCTTGGTCCCGGTAGTGGGGTCGATCCGGTTGTCGGCGAAGTCGAGGACGCCTTCGTGGGGAAAGCCCGTCTCGTTGGCGAGCTGGACGAAGGCGGGGATCCCCGCGTCGCGCACCGATTTCCGGTCCCCGTTGGCCTTGGCTTCCATGAACCGCAGCACCGCGTTCTCGTCGGCATCGAACACCACGTAGAGGGGATCGATGGAGACGACGGTGGTCAGCACTCCCTCCTTTCCGACGCTGCTGGCCGAGACGAGGTTGCCGACGGTGAGGCGGGCGTCGCTCACCTTGCCCCGGATCGGCGAGACGATCTCCGTGTAGCCGAGGTTGAGGGCGGCGATGTCCTTGGCGGCCTTCGCGGCGCGCACGCTCGCCTCCGCCTGGTGCAGCGCCGCCGCCCGCCGGTCGATTTCCTGGGCGGCGAGGGCGCCGGATGCCCCCAGGCCCTCGGTGCGCTGGAAGTCGAGCTCGGCGAGGGTCCGGGCCACCTCGGCCTGCTCCAGATTGGCGGTCGCGAGGTCGAGCTCGGCCCGATAGGGCGAGGGATCGATCTGGAAGAGCGGGGCCCCCTCCTCCACGAGGTCGCCGGCCTTGA
>CAYMMC010000629.1:0-2285 GCA_964391125.1 uncultured Akkermansia sp. | reverse complement strand
TCATCGGCGCGGACATGCGCCTCGCCCAGGTCGAGATGCCGGCGCGGCCCAAGACGATCCAGGATCTCCTGGACTTCTACATGGGCAAGAACACCCCCGAGCGGCAGGATTTCATCATCAAGAATCTCAAGGTCGAGGCCGACCTCATCGAGGAGGAGCCCGAGGAGCGGGCGGAACTCGAGGAGTCCGCCGTCGCCGCCTGAGATCCGCCGCACCCCTGCATGGACGAAACGTCGACACCGCTCAAGGGCATGTATTCGGAGTGGTTTCTGGACTACGCCAGCTACGTCATCCTCGAGCGCGCCGTGCCCCACATCGACGACGGGCTCAAGCCGGTGCAGCGCCGCATCCTCCATTCGCTGAAGGAGAAGGACGACGGGCGCTTCAACAAGGTGGCCAACATCATCGGCCACACGATGCAGTATCATCCCCACGGCGACCAGGCCATCGGCGACGCCCTCGTCAACATGGGGCAGAAGGAGCTCGTCGTCGACACCCAGGGGAACTGGGGCAACCTCCTCACCGGCGACTCCGCCGCCGCGCCGCGCTACATCGAGACGAGGCTCTCGAAGTTCTCCAACGAGATCCTCTTCAATCCCAAGACCACGGCCTGGGCGGCGAGCTACGACGGCCGCAACAAGGAGCCCGTCACCCTGCCGGCGAAGTTCCCCCTCGTCCTCGCCCACGGGGCCGAGGGCATCGCCGTCGGCCTCGCCTGCAAGATCCTGCCGCACAACTTCAACGAGCTGATCGACGCCTGCGTCGCCGTGCTGCGGAAGGAGCCCTTCGAGATCTTCCCCGACTTCCCCCAGGGCGGCATCGCCGACGTCGCCGACTACAACGACGGGCTCCGCGGAGGCCGCATCAAGGTGCGCGCCCGCATCGAGAAGGTGAAGTCGAAGGAGCTAGTCATCCGCGAGATTCCCTTCGGCACCACCGCCTCGAGCCTCTGCGACTCCATCCTCAAGGCGAACGAGCAGGGCAAGGTGCGCGTCGCCCGTCTGGAGGACTGCACCGCCGAGAACGTCGAGATCCGCGTCCACCTTCCCGCCGGCATCGACGCCGACCAGACTTTGCAGGCGCTCTACGCCTTCACCGACTGCGAGGTCAGCATCTCGCCGAACGCCTGCGTCATCCAGGACAACAAGCCCCGCTTCCTCGGCGTTTCCGAAATCCTGCGCCACAGCGCCCGGCGGACCCGCGACCTCATCGGACAGGAGCTGGAAATCAAGCTGAACGAGCTGGAGGAGCGCTGGCATTTCTCCAGCCTCGAGAAGATCTTCATCGAGAAGCGCATCTACCGCCGCATCGAGGAGTGCGAAACCTGGGAGGCGGTCATCGAGGAGATCTGGACCGGCCTGCGCCCCTACCTCCGCCTCCTCCGCCGCGAAGTGACCGACGACGACATCGTCCGCCTCACCGAGATCAAGATCAAGCGCATCTCCAAGTACGACGCCTTCAAGGCCGACGAGCATCTCCGCGGCCTCGAGGACCAGATCGCCGAGACGAAGCGAAACCTGAAGCGACTCACCGCCTTCACCATCAAGTGGTTCGAGGGCATCAAGGAGCGCTACGGAAAGGAGCGCCGGCGCCGCACCGAGCTCGCCACCTTCGACCGCGTCGACGCCAGGCAGGTCGTCGTGGCCAACGACACCCTCTACGTGGACCGCAAGGAGGGCTTCGCCGGCTACGGGATGAAGCGCGACGAAGCCGTCGGGAAATGCTCGCGCATGGACGACATCATCGCCTTCTCCCGCGACGGCACCATGCGCGTCGTGAAGGTGGCGGAGAAGGTCTTCGTCGGAAAGGACAACCTCCACGTCGCCGTCTTCAACCGAGACACGCCGAAGATCTACAACATGATCTACCGCGACGGGCGCGGCGGGCGCGCCATGGCGAAGCGCTTCCGGGTCGAGGGCGTCACCCGGGAGAAGCTCTACGACCTCACCTCCGGCGCCGCCGGCACGCGCGTGCTCTGGTTCTCCGAACACGACAGCGAGGAGGACGCCGACATCGTCGTCCGGGTGCACCTCAAGTCCGACCTCAAATTGCGGAATTTTCAGATCGACTTCCGATTCGCGAATTTGGATATTAAGAGCCGCGGGGCGAAGGGGAACATCCTGACAAAGCACCCAGTCGACCGAATTTCCAGGATACCGAAGGCCGAGCAGGAGGAGATCCTGGAGCGTGCCCAAGCAGCCCTTTCCCGCCCCGAACCGCCAAAAAAGCCTGAGCCGCCCGCGAGGGCGGCCGCATCCAAAGCCGACGAAGCGAGCCGAGGGAGA
>CAYMMC010000628.1:0-2286 GCA_964391125.1 uncultured Akkermansia sp. | reverse complement strand
GCGCGGGGAAACCGCCGGTCAGCCCCTCTTCTCCGCCTCTTCGAGGAACTCCTCGAAGCGGTGGCGCAGCGGATGCGGCACGATGGCGGTGAGGAGGACGTCGTTGCCCTCGTAGTCCTGCGCCAGGATCTTGGCCTCGCGATGGAGGAGGGCGACGAGGTCCTGCCGCGCCTGGGGCAGGCGCAGGCGGAGCCGGGCGGCGCGGTCGACCATCATGTCGCAGAGCCGATGGATCAGCGCGGGGACGCCCTCGCCGGTGCGGACCGAGACGAAGACGGCGTCGCGGTCGAAATGGCTCCTCAGCTCGCGGAGCCGGTGTTCGTTCCCGGCGATGAGATCGACCTTGTTCAGCACGGTGAGCGTCGGCTTGTCGGCGGCGCCCAGCTCGCCCAGCACGGAAAGGGTGGTCTCGTGGAAGGCGAGGACCTCGGGCGCGCCGGCGTCGAGCACGTGGATGAGAAAGTCGGCGAGAGCGGCCTCCTCCAGAGTCGCCTTGAAGGCCTCGACGAGGCGGTGCGGCAGGTTCCGCACGAAGCCGACGGTGTCGGTGAGGAGAAGGGGCTGGCCGTTGGGCAGGTCGACCCGGCGGGTGGTGGGGTCGAGGGTGGCGAAGAGCTTGTCCTCGGCGAGGACCTCGGCGCCGGAGAGCAGGTTCAGGAGCGAGCTCTTGCCCGCGTTGGTGTAGCCGACGATGGAGGCCTGGCAGACGCCCTCGTCGGCGCGGCGCTTGCGCTGGGTCTGGCGGTTGCGGCGCACCTCCGCCAGCTCCTCCTTGATGCGGTCGATGCGGCGGCGGGCGAGGCGGCGGTCCACCTCGATCTGCTGCTCGCCCTCGCCGCGGGCGGCCGATCCCCCGCCCTTGCCTCCGCCGGAGCCGCCGCGCTGGCGGTCGAGGTGCGACCACATCCGGGCGAGGCGGGGCAGCGAGTATTCCATCCGGGCCAGCTCCACCTGGAGGACCGCCTCGCGGGTGCGGGCGCGCATCCGGAAGATGTCGAGGATGACCTCCTCGCGGTCGATCACCGCGATGTCGGCCTCCTCCTCCCAGGCGCGCTGCTGCGCCGGGGCGAGCTCGTTGTCGAAGACGATGCAGTCCGCCCCGAGCTTGCGCGCCTCCTCCATCAGCTCCGCCGCCTTGCCGGAGCCGGTCAGGTAGCGCTTGCTGCGGTCCCTGACGAAGACGCAGGCCCGGCCCGCGATCCCGATGCCGAGGGTGGAGACGAGCTCCGCCAGCTCGTCGAGGAGGCTGCTCGCGACGCCTTCGTCGGAACGGTCGAAGTAGGCCCCCACGAGGAAGGCGCTCTCGACCATGCGGGGTTTCTCGCGGGTGTCGAACATCACGCAAGCAGTGTCCGCAGCGTCGCGAAATCCGTCTCGATCGCCTTCAGCACCGTCGGAACGATCGCCGGGTCGTCGTGGCCGAGGTATTCCACGTGCAGGCTCACCGGACCCCGGAAACCGCTGTCCTTGAGGAGTTTGTAGAAGCCTTTGTCCACCGCGCCCTCGCCGACGGGCCCCCAGCCGAGCTGGTTGTCCTTCCAGAAGGGCTCCTTGACGTAGACGGTGTCGAGCCAGGGGCGGATCGTGGCGAAATGCAGGGGCCAGGCCTTGGCCCCCTCGACGGTGGCGTGGCCGATGTCGAAGGCGACGCCGACGTGGGCCGGATCGAAGTCGGCGAGGAGCTCGCCGAGATCCCAGACGGGGGCGCCGAGGTAGTTCCTGCCGGAATGGTTCTGATAGACCGGTTTGATCCCGATCTCGCGGGAGAGGGCGACGAGATCCCGCAGCCGCGGGCGGAACTCGTCGAGCTGGGGGCGCAGCGGCTTGGCGAGGTCGTAGCGATAGTAGCCCATGCGGTAGCGCTTCACCCCGAGGGCGGCGGCGGTGCGGAGGACCTTCTCGGTGTGCTGCTCCGCGCTGACCTCGTTGAGGGCCGAAGTCATCAGGGTGAAGGCGAGCCCCTCGGCCTTCAACGCCTCGACCAGCTTGGGAAGGTCCTCCTCGATCCGCTCGGGGACGACGTGGCCGCCGGGCCGCACCGCGCCCTCGATCCCGTCGAGGCCCAGCGCCGCGATGGCCTTGGCCATCTCCCCGTAGGAGAGCGGCTGCAGGGCTTTGGTGAAGGTGCAGAACTCGTAGGGCGCCTCCTCCGCAGCGAAGGCGTGCCGCGCCAGGGGCGCGAGGGCGAGGGCGGCGGAGCCTTGCAGAAAGCGGCGGCGGCTGGCGGCGGACGGGGAAACCATGCCGGTATCGTATCGGCGCTTGCCGGAATCGGCAAGAGTGGGG
>CAYMMC010000627.1:0-2290 GCA_964391125.1 uncultured Akkermansia sp. | reverse complement strand
AGAGTTCGACGCCTTCCTCTGCGGCGACGACGCCATCACCCGCAGCGTCATCGACCAGTTCCTGCCCCGCCTCAAGGTCATCAGCAACTACGGCATCGGCCTCGACAAGATCGCCGTCGCCTACGCCACCGAGCGGAAGATCCCCGTCCTCAACACCCCCGGCGTCAACCACACCACCGTGGCCGAGCACACCTTCGGCCTCCTCCTCGGCCTCACCAAGAAGATCCACGAGAACGCCAACGACGTCGCCGGCGGCAAATGGGTCGCCGGATGGAAGAAGCCCGTCGGGCACGAGATCCTGGGTGGCACCATGGGCATCATCGGCCTCGGCCGCATCGGCAAGGAGGTCGCGACCCGGGCCAAGGCCTTCGGCATGTCCGTGATCGCCTACGACCCCTACTTCGACGAGGCCTTCGCCGCCGAGCACGGCGTGGCCCGCTGCGCCACGATGGACGAGGTCCTCCTCGGGGCGAACGTCGTCAGCCTGCACTGCTTCCTCGACGAGAACACCCGCGGCATGATCAACGCCGAGAAGATCGCCGAGATGAAGGACGGCGTCATTGTTCTGAACTGCGCCCGCGGCGAGCTGGTCGAGACCGACGACATCCGCGACGCCCTCGTCGCCGGCAAGGTCGGCGGCTACGGCGCCGACGTGCTCGACACCGAGCCCCCCGCCGCGGACCATCCCCTCTTCACCGCGCCGAACTGCATCGTCACCAGCCACATCGCCTCCCGCACCTACGAAAGCGTCGAGCGCCAAGCCATGCGGGCGACCCACAATCTCATCAACTACCTCAAGGGCGATCCGGACTACATCCAGGCGAACAAGTTCTGACCGTCCCTCCCTGCCCGCCCTCAAACTCCTCAATCCCTTCCCAAAATGTCCCTTACCATCCGACCCGCCTCCGAAACCGCCTTCGACTGCCTCTCCATGGGCGAAGTGATGCTCCGCCTCGACCCCGGCGAGGGCCGCATCCACACCGCCCGCCAGTTCGCCGCCTGGGAGGGCGGCGGGGAATACAACGTCGCCCGCGGCCTGCGCCGCTGCTTCGGTCTCCGCACCGGCGTCGTCACCGCCTTCGCCGACAACCCCGTCGGACGCCTCATCGAGGACTTCATCCTCCAGGGCGGCGTCGACACCCGCTTCGTCCAGTGGAAGAAGTACGACGGCATCGGCCGCGAGGTCCGCAACGGGCTCAACTTCACCGAGCGCGGCTTCGGCATCCGCGGCGCCGTCGGCTGCCCCGACCGCGCCAACACCGCCGCGAGCCAGATGAAGCCCGGCGACTACGACTGGGACGAGATCTTCGGCCGGCTCGGCGCCCGCTGGTTCCACACCGGCGGCATCTTCGCCGCCCTCAGCGAGACCGCCGCCGAGCTCACCATCGAGGCCTGCAAGGCCGCCCAGAAGCACGGCACCATCGTCAGCTACGACCTCAACTACCGCCCCTCGCTCTGGAACTCCATCGGCGGCATCGACAAGGCCCGCGAGGTGAACCGCGAGATCGCGAAGCATCTCGGCGTCATGATCGGCAACGAGGAGGACTACACCGCCTCCCTCGGCTTCGAGGTCGAGGGCGTCGACGAGAACGTCCGCGGCATCGACGTGACGAACTTCAAGAAGATGATCGAGCGCGCGGTGAAGGAGTTCCCCAACTTCAAGGCCACCGGCACGACCCTGCGCGAGGTCCACACCGCCACCGTCAACGACTGGGCCGCGATCTGCTGGCACGGCGGGCAGTTCCACGAGTCGAACCCCTACCCGAACCTCGAGATCCTCGACCGCGTCGGCGGCGGCGACAGCTTCGCCTCGGGCCTGATCTACGGCTTCCTCGAGCACAACGACCCGGCCCGGGCCATCCAGTACGGCGCCGCCCACGGCGCCCTCGCCATGACCACCCCCGGCGACACCACCATGGCCTCGCTCGCCGAGGTGGAGAAGGTCATCGGCGGCGGCGGCGCCCGGGTCGTGCGATAGGACGTCGGTGGTCGAGGGTTCGGGGCGAGCGGCTTCCGCCGAAACTCGGATACCCTCGGCCATCCCCCCTCAACCCCCGCCCTCCTTTTCCGGACGGGCCGGGGCTCCGGCGCTCTCCGGCAGCTCGCCGGGCTTCAGCTCCAGGCGCTTCCGCCAGGCCTCGGGAAAATCGGGCGAGTGGCGGTCGATGAGATGGCGCCCCAGCACCAGCACGTCCATGTCCGTGCGCAGAAAGCATGAAATCGCCTCGCTCGGCAGGCGCACCACCGGCTCGTTCTCGTTCAGCGAAGTGTTCAGCAGGATCGGCACCCC
>CAYMMC010000626.1:0-2308 GCA_964391125.1 uncultured Akkermansia sp. | reverse complement strand
GTGGTACGGCCTCTCGGGATTCGTCGAGCTCGAAGACGTCCGCGCGTTCGACAGCGATCTCTACAACGCGGCCGGCTTCGACGGCAATCCGAGCCGGGCCGTGGTGGCGGACGTCCCGGATACGGAGCTCAACCAGCTCTTCGCGCGCTACGAGTCGGAGTCGACCGCGACGACCTACATCGTCGGCCGACAGCGAATCGTGCTCGATGACCATCGATCCGTCGGCGATGTCGGTTGGCGTCAGAACGAGCAAACCTACGATGCGGCGAGCATCGAAAGCTCTCTCGGCATCGATCCACTCAACGTCCTCTACGCGTACCTCTGGGAGGTCAACCGGGTCTTCGGCCCGGACGCGGGCGTCGACTTCGATTCCGACAGCCACCTCGTACGGGCCGCGATCTCGGTTCCGGCCGTGCTCGGGGCCGAGGTCGAGCCCGTCCTCTTTGCCTATCTGCTTCGCTTCTCGAACGCGCCGGCAGCTTCATCCGACTCGTTCGGCGGCCGCATCACGGCGAAGCGCGAGTTCGGGGAGCACGTCGAGGCTCGCCTCGCAGCGTCGTTCGCGTATCAGATCGACGCAGGAAGAAACCCCGTCGACTACGATGCGCAGTACTGGCTCATCGAGCCTGGAGTCGCCGTCGGCCCCGTGGACATCGCGGTGGGCTATGAGATCCTCGGCGACGGCGAGGGGACGGCCGCGTTCATGACGCCGCTCGCGACGTTCCACAGGTTCAACGGTTGGGCGGATCAATTCCTTGCCACGCCCGCGAACGGCCTCGAGGATCTCTACGTCTCGTTCGCCACGGAACTTCCCTTCGATTTCAAGGCCGCGGCCGTTCCGCATGTCTTCTACGAGCACGCCGGAGGGAGCCGTCTCGGTTTCGAGATCGACGGCCTGATCTCCTATACGATCGCGAAAGGAGTCACCGCGCTCGCGAAGTACGCGAACTTCCAAGGCGACAGCGGCCTTCCCGACGTGCAGAAGATCTGGTTTCAAATCGACCTCGAGCTCTGGGATTAGCGATTCTCGGCGCACGTCGAGTGCCGTTGCGAGCGATCTCGCGGCGGCCGTTTGCGCGCCGGTCCACGCTGCCCGCGAGGCGAAACGACGAGGGAGAACTCATGAGATCTCTTCATCCTGCGGTCGACGAATCGAAGCTCGAGCGCCGCCGATTCATCCGCGCATCGTTCGCCGCTCTCGGCGCCGCGGCGCTCGGTCGAAACGCGCGTCTCTTCGCATCGCCACGGCCGAAGCGCGGCGAGAAGCTTCGTTTCGGCCTCGTCACCTATCTTTGGGGCAAGGACTGGGACCTTCCCGCGCTCATCGCGAACTGCGAGCGCGCGCGCCTATCGAGCGTCGAGCTTCGAACGACCCATCGCCACGGCGTCGAGCCCTCGCTCGGCGAGCGCGAACGCGAGGACGTGCGCAAGCGTTTCGAGGACAGCTCGGTTGAGCTCGTCGGCCTCGGCTCGAACGAGCGTTTCGATCACGTCGACCCCGACGCGCTCGCAAAGGCGATCGAGGCGACCCAGGCTTTCGTCCGGCTGAGCCACGACGTCGGCGGAAGCGGCGTCAAAGTGAAGCCCGACCGATTCCACGATGACGTGCCGCGGGAGAGGACGATCGCGCAGATCGGCAAGGCGCTGCACACGCTGGGGGAGTACGCAGACGGCTTCGGCCAGGAGATCAGGCTCGAGGTTCACGGCGGCTGCGCCGAGCTCCCCGTCATTCGCGCGATTCTCGATGCCGCGGATCACGATCGCGTGAAGGTCTGCTGGAACTCGAACAAGGAGGACCTTGCGGGAAAAGGGCTCGAGCACAACTTCGAGCTCGTTCGCGCGGATTTCGGTCGCACGCTCCACGTGCACGAGCTTCACGACCGTGGCTATCCCTACGAGCGATTGCTCGATATCCTGGTCGAGACCGACTGGGACGGCTACGTCCTCCTCGAAGCATCGAGCACGCCGAAGGATCGAGTCGCGGCGCTCGATGAGCAGCGGGAGATCTTCGAAGGGCTGGTCGCGCTCGCCCAGGCGCGGCGAGGCTGAGCGTGGAAGAGGCAGGGACAGAGACAGAGACAGAGACAGAGGCAGGGACAGAGACAGGGACAGAGGGAGGGACAGAGGCAGGGACAGAGGCAGAGGCAGAGCCGGAGCCGGTGGCGGAGACAGAGACGGGGACAGAGACAGGGAACGGGAAGGGAGACGGCGACGGAGACAGAGACGAACGCGAATGCTCGATGATCTTCCCGCCTTCACCTCTTTTCTGCGTCCTCTGCGTCCTCTGCGTCCTCTGCGGTGAGTTCTT
>CAYMMC010000625.1:0-2310 GCA_964391125.1 uncultured Akkermansia sp. | reverse complement strand
GGGCTCGGCGGGATCGACGTTGCGCAGCAGGGAGAAGTGCCGGAGGAGGTCGTCACCCTCGAAGACCCACGACGAACGCAGCACGGTGAACGGCACGCCGTATTGCACCGCGTATTGCTGCGCCATGGTCTCCTCCATCACCTTGGAGAAGGCGTAGTAGCCGGGGTAGGCGGCGAGCGGATGGTTCTCGTCGATGGGAATGGGCTGCGGGTGGAACCAGATCCCGCAGGCGGCGTCGCCGCCGAGGAGGAGGAACTGCTCCACCCCCTGCTTGCGACAGGCCTCGAGAATGTGGAAGGTGCCCTTCACGCTGACATCGAAGAAGGTCGCGGCGTCCTCCTTCGCCGTGGCGAGTTGCAGCACGAGGTCCGCGCCTCGGACGGTCTCCTCGACCGCTGTGGGATCGGTGATGCTCCCCCGGACCGAGACGATTCCGGGCCCCTCGACGGGGGTGCGATGAACCAAGGCCCGCACCGGCCAGCCCCGCTCGGCGAGCAAGGCGAGGGCGCGGCGGCCCAACTTTCCTCCGGCTCCGAAGATCGCGACGGTCTTGCTCATGGGGCTGAGTATGGCCACGAAGCTCCAGGAAGGCTTGGCGCGAAACGCCAATCTTTGGTATTTTCCGGCCATGGACGCGATCACGGAAGAGACGGAGAAATCCCGGGCCCTTCGCTTTCAGGAGGAATTCCTGAAGCGGATCGGAGGAGGCTTGCAGCTCTCCGCCCTTTTCAAATCCCTGCCGAACATCGCCTTCGTCGCGAAGGACCGCGAGAGCCGTTTCGTCTCCGCCAACGACCTCGCCCTGAAGATCTTCGACCTGCAGCACGAATGGGAGATGCTGGGCAGGCGGGACGCCGACTTCTTTCCCCGCGAGATCGCCGAGGGCTTCGTCGAGGAGGACCGCCGGGTCATGGACAGCGGGGAGACACGGACCTACTACGCCCAGATGGTGCCCGACATCGCCGGACCGCTGAACTGGTACGTCGTCGCCGTGGCCCCCCTGCGCGCCCCGGACGGGGAGATTTGCGGCGTCGCCATCGCGCTCTACGACCTCCACGAGGTCGGCGGCGTGGCCCGGCCCTTCTCCCAGATGGAGCCGGCCCTGCGCCATCTCCACACCCGATTCCGGGAAGCCGTCACGACGAAGGAGCTGGCCGCGCTCTGCCACCTCTCCGAACGGCAGTTCACCCGGGTCTTCCGCCAGCTCCTCGGCGAACCGCCGATGCGCTACCTCGTCCGCCAGCGCCTCCGCGCCGCGCGCAACGAGCTGATCGCGACGGACCGCCCCGTCGGGGCCATCGGGCTCGACTGCGGTTTCTACGACCAGAGCGCCTTCACCCGCGCCTTCCGCGCCGAGACGGGAATGACCCCGGCCCGATACCGCCAGAGCCACCGCCGGGAAGTGGAGAGGCGGTGAAGTTCCTTCCGCGCCCCGCCGACCGGCGTCTTCGATCCCACGAGGCGTCGCCCCCGAAGTCCAAGGTCTCCGGAGATCGTCCGAAACAAAAAAGGCGCCTCCGGGGAGGCGCGTTTCGCAGGGGGCCCGGCGGAGGGGCCGGTGTCAGGGCCAAGGATTACTTGGAGGACTGCTTCTCGATGTAGGCGTAGACGTCGCCCACGCTGGCCAGCTTCTCCGCGTCCTCGTCCGGGACGGTGATGTCGAACTCCTCCTCGAAGGCCATCACCAGCTCGACCGTGTCGAGAGAATCGGCGCCGAGATCTTCGATGAACTTGGCCTCGGGCTTCACTTGCTCTTCGCTTACGCCGAGTTGCTCAACGATGATGTTCTTTACTTTTTCTTCGATCGATGCGTCAGCCATGTGGAAATGGGGAGTGGGTGTTCAGGTTCGGGGTTTATTACCGGCGCTCGCGGGCTTTGGCAACGTTTTTTTCCGCTCTTTTCTCGGGATGGGGCCGGGGGCGGCTCAAGCGTCCTCCTCCTCGCGCTCCCGGAAGCGGCGCCGATGCCAGACCATCCAGAGGATTGCCAAGGCGGCCCACGTGAGGGCGGCGTATTGGTGATGCGAGACCGCCACCTGCGGGGCGATCGCGGGCACGGCCCGGGTCGCCGCCGCGAGGAGTCCGAGGCCGACGAGGAATCGGGCCGTCCAGGTGCGCTTCGAAAAGCCCTCGAGCTGACCGCTGTGGCCGAAGAGCACCCGGCTGCCCACCACGAGAATGAGCAGGCCGAATCCGCCGATGTAGAGCAGGTGGTCCACCGAGATCCGGTGCGTGGAGTTCACGGGGTTGACGAAGGCCGCGAGGGCAATCCCCAGGCCGCCCGCGACGAGCGAGGCCCTCAGGCCGAAG
>CAYMMC010000624.1:0-2313 GCA_964391125.1 uncultured Akkermansia sp. | reverse complement strand
CGACGTGGAAGACCACGCGAAGTCCCCGTCGAGGCACGCGCTGTAGATGGTCCTCTTGTAGCGGGCGGAGAGGCTGTTGATCCGATGGCTCCGCAGCGAGTCGTGAAAGGGATCCTCGCGGAAGACCTTGAACTTCGCCTTCGCCAGCGCCTGCTTGGCCGCATCGAGCTTGTCGAACGCCTTCCAGAAGGAGGGCGTGGCCCTGAACTCCCATTCCGGGCTACTTGGCGGCGGCGAGTCGGGCATGGAATCCAAGGTCGAAATCCTCCGTCTCGCCGTTCATCGCCTCCTTCATGGACTGGATGAACTCCTCGGGGATGTCGGCCTGCGTCTCCGGCGAGCCGTGCCATTGGTGCAGGAGGTCCACCAGCTCGGCGATCTCCTTCTCCACCTCCTCGAGAACCGGGGGGAGAGGGGTGTCGATGGACTCCCCCAGGAGCTTGGCGAAGCGGTTGATGACGATCCCCTGCATCTCGAAGATGCACTTGGACACGAGGAACCGGTGCATCCACAGATCGCCAAGGCAGATATCCCCTTCGGAATCGTAGAGGCGGGCCGCGGCAACCTCCTTGATCTGCGCCACGTTCTCGCGCCAATCCTGGAGAAGCTCCTCGAAGGTGGGCTCCTCCTGCTTGAGTTCCCAGGGGGAGTCCGGGACGATCCCGCCCGTCAGACGGTGGCGACCCCCGGTGCCGGGCATGTATTCGGTTGCGACCATGGTGTTGTCTTCCTTGCGCGTTCCTAGGACACCCTAGACCTTGTTTCAAGGAGAGACAGCCTCAGTTGCGAGGTGCGGGTTTCGGGGCGAAAAATGGTGGAGGTGAGGGGAGTCGAACCCCTGTCCTAAAAGCCGTCGCACCGGACTTCTACATGCTTAGTCGGTCTTTTGATTTAGGAGAGGCGGCTTCGAGCGACAGAATCCGTTCCCTCCGATGGCCACTGTAACCTCTCGTCCCTGCCGCCGGACCCCCGCGGCGGGACCAGTCTGCTGGAGTGACGCGACTTGGCTCAGCAGACATCGGCCAAATCGCGTGACGGCTCAATTAGGCCGCCAGGGCAAGTTCAGGTTCGTTCGTTGCGTTTGTTTTTTGAGCGGCTTTTTACGAGGCCAGCCGATCAACCTCGGCATGCTGTCAGGTTCTCAAACCTTCAGTCGAAACCAGTACACCCCCGTCTGACCGGGAATCCCACCGGATGGTGGCAATCTAGGTCCGATTTCCGGAAACGCAAGGGCGGGTCAGAAGAGGAGCCCGTCGCTCGGCTCGGAGGTGGCCTCGATGCGCTCGATGCGGCTCATGGGGATGATCTCGTCGTTCTCGTTCGCGTAGTGGATCTGGCCGTAGAGCTTGTACCATCCCATCTCGGTGTACTCCGGCGGGGCCTTGCCGAAGTCGATGGGGATGGAGAGCGGCCGGGCGTCGGCGGCGCAGCATTCGATGAAGAGGCGGAAGGCCTTGAGCCGGGTCTTGTCGGGATTGTTGAGGGTCTCCTCCATGAGCTGGGCGGTGGTCTCCACGGGGATGCCCTCCATCACCTCCATCAGCTCGCGGTCGCCGGCGGTGTAGAAGATCTGCGGCACGTCGAGGAGAAATTCCCCCTTCTCGTTCTGCGGGACCATCTTCTTGAGGTCCTCCAGGGTGAAGGAGCCCCAGGCCTCCTCGGTCTTGGCTTCCTTCGCCTCGGGCGGGGCGTCGGGCTGGCCGGGGTAGGGGGCGGTGTCGTCCGTGGCGGCCCCGGCGGCGCCTTCCTCGGCGTAGGGGTTGGCCACGGGCTGGCTCGAGGCCGGGGGGCGGGCCTTGGCCCGGGAGTCGGCGATGCGCATCTGCATCATCTGCCGCTCGATCTTGCCCCATTTGGCGAGGTATTCGGCACTGAACTTGTCGGTCGAGTAGCCGGTCGCGACGAGCAGCGGGGCGAGGAGGACGAGCAGGGAGAAGGCGAGGCCGGAAGTGCTTTCCTCGTGGTCGTGGACCTGCTCGTGCTCGTGCTCGCAGGCGGCGCCGTGCCCATGGCCGTGGTGCTCGTGGTCGCAGCTTTCCCCGTGGTCGTGGTGCCCGCAGCCGCCGTGCTCGTGCGAATGCTCCGCCTCCCCGTGCGGGCGGTGGTGATGTTCGTGGTCGCAGGCGTCGCCATGGGCGTGGTCGTGGGTGCAGGCCCCGACGGCCCGGTTCCGGTTGATGAAGTTGAAGCCCGCGAGGAGGAGGAAGCCGATCCCGGAGAGGAGCGCGTAGATGCGGAAGCTGGGGTCGAGGTACTTCTCGATCCGTCCGCTCGCGTAGAAGTAGAGGAAGACGACGCCCCAGACGACCAGGG
>CAYMMC010000623.1:0-2317 GCA_964391125.1 uncultured Akkermansia sp. | reverse complement strand
ACCGCCTTCACCCTCTGCCAGGTCAACGGCATCCCCATCGTCGTCTTCGACATGACGGTCGAAGGCAACATCCGCCGGGCCCTCACCGGCGAGAACGTCGGCACCGTGGTCTGCGCCTGAGACTTGCGCCGCGCCGATCCCTCGTTAGACTTCCTTTCCTAGAACCGTTAGAACCGCCATGGACCTCGAAACCTTTCTGCTCGAAACCGACGAAGCGATGGAGAAGGCCGCCGACTTCGTCTCCACCGAGATGGCCAGCATCCGTACCGGCAAGGCCAGCCCCGCCCTCCTCGACAACATCCAAGTCCACGTCCCCTCCTACGGCCGCACCATGCCGCTGAAGCAGATCGCCCTGGTCTCCGCGCCCGAGCCGCGCCTCCTCACGGTGCAGCCCCACGATCCCTCCATTTTCCAGGACATCGAGCGCGCCCTGCGCGAGTCGAAGCTCGGCATCAACCCCGCCAGCGACGGCCGCATCATCCGCCTGCCCATCCCCGAGCTGTCCGAGGAGCGTCGCCGCGACCTCGTCAAGATCATCAAGGACATGGCCGAGCAGGGCCGCGTCCGCGTGCGCGGCGCGAGAAAGGACGCGATGGACCTGCTCAAGGCCGCCCTCAAGGCCAGCTCCATCACCGAGGACCAGTTCCACGACTACGAGAAGGAGGTCCAGAACCTGACCGACAAGCACGTCAAATCCATCGACGGCCACTTCGCCGCGAAGGAGAAGGACGTGATGACGGTTTGAGGTCACGGGCCACGGGTGGGGAATCCGGTCCGCAGGGTCTTCCGCAATGAACTTCCTCCCCGACGACTATCTCGACCTCGCCGAGACCGAGCACGCCGCGCTCTTCGGGCCGGACGGGCCGGTCTGGGCGGCGCTGCCGAGGATTGGCCGCTATCTCGCGGAGAGGCTCGATCGGATGGGATCGGACCTGCGGCGGGGTTCGGTCGATCCTCGGGCCGTCGTCGGGGATCGGGTCCACGTCGCCGAGGGGGCGGAGATCGAGGCGAACGCCGTCGTCAAAGGCCCCGCCTGGATCGGGAGCGGAACGGTCGTCCGCAGCGGCGCCTACGTCAGGGAGAACGTGATCGTGGGCGAGGGCTGCGTCCTCGGGAACTCCAGCGAGTTCAAGAACTGCCTTCTCTTCAACCGCTGCGAGGCGCCCCACTTCAACTACGTTGGCGACTCCATCCTCGGCTACCGGGCCCATCTCGGCGCCGGGGTGGTTTGTTCCAATGTCAGGCTCGACCGCGGGCCCGTGAAGGTGCGCGACGGCGCGGGCGGGTTCGTCGAGACGGGCTTGGTCAAATTCGGCGCCATCGTCGGCGACCGGACCGAGATCGGCTGCCAGTCGGTGCTCAGCCCCGGCTCGATTCTCGGGCGCGACTGCCTCGTCCACCCGCTGACCTCGTGGCAGGGCGTGCTGCCGGCCCGGCACGTCGCGAAGAGCCGCGGAGAGCTGCACGTGGTGGAGCGTCGCTGAGGCGTGTCGGGCGGATTGATGCGGGAATGCCCGGATAATCGCTTGCCGCCCCGGACGGATGGTCCATAGCTAATGGCCGGAACCGAGACCCGATTTCAGACATGCTCATCACCATTCCAGATCTCCTGAACCAAGACCAGGTCGCCGAGGCGAAATCGCTGCTGGAGTCGGCCGAATGGATCGACGGAAAGGCGACCGCCGGCCACCAGTCCGCCCAGGCCAAGAACAACCAGCAGATTCCCGAGGACCATCCCGTGGCCAAGCGGGTGGGGGAGACGATCCTCCGGGCGCTGGGGCAGAATCCGCTCTTCATGAGCGCGGCCCTGCCGCTGAGGATCTACCCGCCGCTCTTCAACCGCTACTCCGGCGGGCAGAATTTCGGAACCCACGTCGACAACGCGATCCGCCAAGTGCCGGGCACGCCGCTGCGCCTCCGCACCGACCTCTCCGCGACGCTCTTCTTCGAGGAGCCGGACCGCTACGAGGGCGGCGAGCTCTGCGTCGAGGACACCTACGGCGTCCACCGGGTGAAGCTGCCCGCCGGCTCGATGGTCCTCTATCCGTCGACAAGCCTCCACCACGTCACCCCGGTGACGGCGGGGAGCCGTCTGTGCTCCTTCTTCTGGGTGCAGAGCATGATCCGCGACGACGCCCGGCGGTCCCTGCTCTTCGATCTCGATCTCGGCATCCAGCGGCTGCACCGGGAGCTGCCCGGCGTCGAGGCCGCCGGAAAGTCGGCGGTGCAGCTCACCGGCGTCTACCACAACCTCCTCCGCCAGTGGGCGGAGATGTGACGGCGCCGCCCGGACGTCCGTCCGCCGCCGGCTCAGGCG
>CAYMMC010000622.1:0-2319 GCA_964391125.1 uncultured Akkermansia sp. | reverse complement strand
CCCAACATGTGCATCGTCACCGCCTGCGCCACCTCGAACCACAACATCGGGGAGGCCTGGCGCATGATCAAGTTCGGCGATGCCGACGCCTTCGTCGCGGGCGGCTCGGAATCCACCATCTGCCCCATGGGCCTCGCCGGCTTCGGCAACATGAAGGCCCTCTCCATGCGCAACGACGAGCCCGAGCGCGCCTCGCGCCCCTTCGACGTGGACCGCGACGGCTTCGTCATGGGCGAAGGCGCGGGCGTCGTCGTGATCGAGGAGCTGGAGCACGCCAAGCGCCGCGGGGCCCGCATCTACGCGGAGCTGACCGGCTACGGCGTCTCCGCCGACGCCCACCACCTCACCTCGCCGCATCCCGAGGGCGACGGCGCCCGCCGCTGCATGGAGATGGCCCTCCGCCACGCCGGGCTGAATGCCGAGGAGATCGACTACGTCAACGCCCACGGCACCTCCACCGGCCTCGGCGACGTCTGCGAAACCAAGGCCATCAAGACCGTCTTCGGCGACCACGCCAAAAGCGGACTCCTCGTCAGCTCCACGAAGTCCATGACCGGCCACCTCCTCGGCGCCGCCGGCGGGGTGGAGCTGGCCGCCTGCGTGAAGGTGATCGCCGAGGGCATCGTGCCGCCCACGATCAACCTCGACCGTCCCGACCCGCAGTGCGACCTCGACTACGTGCCGCACACCGCCCGCGAGGCGACCGTCCGCCGCGCCCTCTCGAACTCCTTCGGCTTCGGCGGGCACAACGCCTCGCTCCTCGTCGAGCGCTTCGACGGCTGAGCCGGCCCATTCCCGCCCCCCTCCGCGCCATGCCCGTTGACGGAAAAACCACGGTCGGTCTCGTCTCGCTCGGCTGCGCCAAGAACCTGATCGATTCCGAGATCATGATCGGCCACCTCCAGGAGGCCGGCATGATGATGACGCCCGAGCCCGACCTCGCCGACGTCCTCATCATCAACACCTGCTCCTTCATCGACCAGGCGAAGAAGGAGAGCGTCGACGCCATCCTCGGCGCCGTGGACGACCGCGAGCAGGTCCGGCCCCGCCAGAAGATCATCGTGGCCGGCTGCCTCGCCCAGCGCTTCTCCAAGGAGCTGCCCGGCCTCATGCCCGAGGTCGACGCCTTCATCGGGCTCGACCAGATCACCTCCGTCGCCCCCGTGATCCGCGACCTCGTCGCCAAGGACCTCGATCCCCGGTCGGAGAATTTCGTCACCGCCTCGCCCAAGTTCATCCCCGACTACGACACCCCGCGCTTCCGGCTGACGCCCAGGCACAGCGCCTACATCAAGATCGCCGAGGGTTGCAACCATCCCTGCTCCTTCTGCATCATCCCGAAGATCCGCGGCCGCCACCGCTCCCGCAGCCTCGACTCGGTCGTGAAGGAGGCCGGGCAACTGGTCAAGGCCGGGGTCAAGGAGATCAACCTGATCTCCCAGGACACCACCTACTTCGGCATGGACCGATGGGAGGGGCAGCGCCCCAATCCCCGCAGCCCCGTCGATTCCAGCCGGGGAGACTCCCTCGCCAGCCTCCTGCGCGCCCTCGACTCGATCGAAGGCGACTTCTGGATCCGCCTCCTCTACACCCATCCGGCGCATTGGAGCGACGAGCTCATCGGAACCATCGCCGCCAGCGACAAAGTCGCCCGCTACGTCGACATGCCCCTGCAGCACATCTCCGACCCCATGCTCGGGGCGATGAAGCGCGAGACCGACGGCGCCTACATCCGCGACCTCGTCCGGCGGATGCGCCAAGGCATCCCCGGCCTCGCCCTGCGCACCACCTTCATCGTCGGCTTCCCCGGAGAGAGCGAGGAGGACTTCGCCGAACTGCTCGAGTTCATCGAGGCGACCCGCTTCGAGCGGGCCAGCGTCTTCAACTACTCCCGCGAGGAGGGCACCCGCGCCGCCAAGCTCGGCGGGCAGGTCCACCACATGACCCGGCAGCGCCGCTGGAACGAGGCGATGCGCCGGCTCGAGCGCCTCGCCGAGGAGCGGAACCGCGGCCAGGTGGGGAGGAGGCTGAAAGTCCTCGTCGACGCCCCCGGCCAAGCCCGCGGCGAGATGGACGCCCCCGAGGTCGACGGCACCGTCTTCGTGCCCGACGACCTGCCCGTGGGCGAATTCGCCGAGGTCACGGTCCGCGACTGGCGGGGCTACGACCTCGTGGCGGGCTGAGGGCTGCCTCGTTTCTCAAGCGGCGCCGGAAGCCTTTCGTCGCAATCGGGGTCAGGGAATGCAATATTTCTTGACAAGACTTCAGTTCGCCATCCATCCATGACCGAAAACAGTCAAGGGATGTTGCATGACTCCG
>CAYMMC010000621.1:0-2321 GCA_964391125.1 uncultured Akkermansia sp. | reverse complement strand
CTGGCGCAAGATCGCATCGGCTTCCGTCGTCCGAGAGAAGAGCATCGCGGTGTGGAGCACCTGCCGCTGCTGGGGCGTCAGTCCGGCGAGTGCCTCGTACCACCCCTGCAGACGGTCCCGGTTCTGCCGGATCACCTGGCTGGCGAAGGCGATCAGGGCCGGCTTGACCAGGTCGTTGTCGAGCGTTCCGTCGGCGGCCCATTCCTTCATCTGCCCGACGAAGCGCTCCGGCGTGGGCTCCTCGTAGTAGGATTCGAGCCAATCCCTCTCGGCGGCGCCGGCCGAGCCCTCCTGGGACAGCCCCGGCTTCGGGACGCCCCCAAGCGCCGCAATGGCGAAAACCAACATGAGATGATGTCGCATGGGGAAAGGAAGCACATAGGGGAGTCCCTTGACGAGCCGAATTGTTCAACTTTCCGCTTGAATCCCGGAGGATCGGAAGCAAATTCCCGCCCCACCATGGCAAAACAGAGTTGGATCACCCGGAATCAGCGCAAGGCGCGCACCGTAGCGAAATACGCCAAGCTTCGTGAGAAGCTGAAGGCGGAGAAGGACTACGAGGGCCTCACCATGCTGCCGCGCGACGCCAGCCCGACCCGGCTGGTGAACCGCTGCGAAGTCACCGGTCGCCGCCGTGGCTATCTGCGCCGCTTCAAGATGTCCCGCATCACCTTCCGCGAAATGGCCTCCCACGGTCTCATCCCGGGCGTGACGAAGTCGAGCTGGTGAGCGGATCGCGCGCACAGCCAAACAATCGAAAGGCGGAGTCGGTCGACTCCGCTTTTTTTTTGTTGAACGGAAGCGGCGGGGCTTGAGAGTCCCTTGAAAGTTCGCTCCTCTCGGCAGATGTTCCCCCAATGCCTCTCTACGAGTACATCGCCGCCGACTCCGACACCGGCTGCCGCATCTGCCGCAAGGGCTTCGAATTGCGGCGACCGCTCGACCGCCCCGCGTTGGAGCTCTGCCCCCTCTGCCGGGCGCCGGTGAAGAAACTGATCTCGAAGGGCGTCACTTCTCCCAAGATCGCCAAGCCGCTCTCCGTCAGCGACGCGAAGAAGGCGGGCTTCACCGTTTTGGAGCGGCGCGACCAGGGGACCTACGAGAAGCTCTAGCCTGCGGTCGGCAAGCCACGCGGCAAGGGCGGAGCCACACCCCCCTCGATCCCGGAACGATGGAGAGAACGTTCTCGCGAACTTCTCCACGCCCGGTGGAAGAACCGCGAGAATTCCGACGGCGACAGCTCCCGCAGTCGCTATCGCTCCTCTCCCCGCAGCTCCCCGGCGATCTCCAGCAGCGCCTCGGCCAGGCCCTGCCAGTCCTCCCTTGCCGTCCCCCCTCCCCCGCTGACGCGCAGAACGCGCCCCATCTCCGCGTAGTCCAGCCCCATCGCCCGCATCGTCGCCGAGGGGTTGCCCTTGCCGGCGCTGCAGGCCGATCCAGTGGATACCGCAAGGCCCCGTCGGCTGAGGCGGGCCAGCCACTTCACATTCCTCCCGAAGGGCAGCACGAACAGGGAGGTGTTCCAAAGCCGCCCCCCCTCCCCCGCGACGACGCGGACGCCGACGCCCGCCGCGACCCGCACCTCGAAGGCGTCCCGCCACGGCGCCTGCCGCTCCGCGGCGCGGGCAAGCGAGGCCTCGCCGTGCTCCAGCAAGGCCGTCGCCATCGCCGCGATCCCCGGCAGATCCTCCGTTCCGGCGCGCCGGCCCTGCTCCTGCGGCCCGCCGACGAACCCGTGGAAGGGGCTGGCTTCCTCCTCGGGCAGGACGAGAAACCCCGCGCCCTTGCCCCCGCCGAACTTGTGACCGCTGCCGGTGACGTAGCCGACCCCGGCGAGGTCGCCGAGGGGGCATTTTCCGATCCACTGCGCCGCATCGACGTGCAGGGGCAGCCCGGCGCTGCGGCAGAGCGCCGCGATCTCGGGCCAAGGCTGCAGAGCGCCGGTCTCGTTGTTCGCCGCCATCGCGGAGACCGCGCCGATGCCGCCGCCGCGGAGGGCCTCTTCGAGCGCCGCCGGATCGATCCGGCCGGTCCCCGCGTCCACCGGCAGGGGCCGGATCCGGGCGGGACCGAAGCAGGTCTCCGCCGCCGCCGCGACGCTCGGATGCTCGATCCCGGAAAGGGCGAGCGCGCCCGGGACGGATTCGGAAAGATGCCGGATCACCGCGTTGTTGGCCTCCGTCGCGCCCGAGGTGAAGACGACGCGCTCCGGCTCGCCGATCCCGAGATGGTCCGCCAGGGCCTCGCGCCAGTCCTCGAGGACGCGCCTGGCCTCGCCCGCCTCGCGGTAGAGGCCCGAGGGATTGTGCCAATGCCGCTCC
>CAYMMC010000620.1:258-2328 GCA_964391125.1 uncultured Akkermansia sp. | reverse complement strand
CGTCGCGGGGACGCGCTGGACGCGGTGGACGCCGCTCTCGTACTTCAGAAAACGGAAGACTTCCTCGCCGGCCACCTTGAACACGATCTCCTTGAAGCCGCCGACCTCCGAGGGACTGGCCTCGACCGGTTCGACGCGCCATCCCCGCGATTCGGCGTAGCGCTGGTACATGCGGTGGAGATCGCCGGCGAAGAGCGACGCCTCGTCGCCCCCGGTGCCGGCCCGGATCTCGACGATGGCGTCGCGGTCCTCGTTGGGATCGTGCGGGAGCAGGGCGTACTGCACCGACGCCTCCAAGTCCGCGATGGCCGCCTCCAACTGCGGGATCTCCTCCGCCGCCAGCGCCGCGATCTCGTCGTCGCCGGACTTGGCCAGTTCGAGGCTCTCGGCGAGGTCGGACCGGGCCTTCTCCAGCCGCCCCCAGTCCTCCATCAGGGCCTTGGTCCGGTTGTACTCGCGGGTCAGCTCGCTGGCCCGCCGCGCGTCGTCGAAGAAGCCGTTCTGGGCCATCAGCGCCTCCAGCTCCGGCAGGCGGAGCCGCTTTCTCTCGATGAGGGCGGAGCAATCCACGGCGGGCGGGGCGGTGATGGAAAACAAAAAACGGCGACCACGCCACGGAGGCATCGTCGCCGTTTCACGAAATCAGTCGGAGACCGGCTAGGCGCTCAGGTCCGAAAGCTTGGGACGCTTGCGGCGCTCGGCGGCGGACTTGGCCCCGCCGAAGCGCTTCTGGAACTTGTCGACGCGGCCCGCGGTATCGACGAAGCGCTGCTCGCCCGTGAAGAAGGGGTGGCAGGCGGAACAAATCCCGATGTGCAGGTTCGGCACGGTGGAACGGGTCTGGATCACGCTGCCGCAATGACACTGGATCACGGCTTCTTGGTAGTCGGGATGGATATCCGCTTTCATGTTCGTCGGCCTCCGCTTCGGGAGGGGGCGGAAGCTAGCCGAGATGCGTTCGGCAGGCAAGCGGAAAATTGGGCTTGCGGGCTTGCCATTTCTCGCGAAACCGGAATCTTGCCGGGTGCCAAACCGCCGTCCCGCCCGCTTCGGAAGTTTTCGTTCCGCCACCGGTCTCCTCCTCGTCCTCGCGAACTTCATCCCCCTGTTCGGAGCGATCTTCCGCGGATGGAGCATCTTCGAAATCGTCGCGCTCTACTGGGCGGAGAACCTCGTCGTGGGCGGCTTCGCCCTCCTCCGCATCCTCGCGGCCCGCCCCTCCGACGGATTCCCTGGCCACTATTTCGGCAATCTCTTCTTCGCCGCGTTCTTCACCGTCCACTACGGTCTCTTCTGTCTCGTCCACGGCGCCTTCGTCCTCACCCTCCTCGGAGACGGGAGGAGCGGCGCCGAGATCCTCCATGGCGGCTTCCTCTGGGCGCTCCTCGCCCTCGTCCTCAGCCACGGCTTCTCCTTCGTGCGGGACTACCTCCTCGCCGGGGTCTGGCGGGGGGCCGCCCCCCGGATCCAGATGGGAGCCCCCTACCCCCGCATCGTCGTGCTGCACCTCGCCATCCTTTTCGGCGCCTTCGCGGTCCAAATCTTCGGCTCGCCCGTCTGGATGCTCGCCATCCTCGTCCTCGGCAAGACCGCCCTCGATCTCGCGCTCCACGCGAGAGCCCTTCGGAAGGAAGACGCAGCCGACGTCGACCGCCGCTAGACGGACGGTTCCGGGGACGCGCCCCTCCATCCTCCCATTTCAGCGTTGATCCAGCCCGTCCCGATGTGCAACATGGCGGCCATGCGCCTGCTCCCTCTGCTCCTGGCCGCCTTCGGGCTGATCCCGACCGTCCCCGCCCTGTCCGGCGAGAAGCCCGCCCCCCACTTCGTCGTCGTCCTCGCCGACGACCTCGGATACGGGGATCTGGGATGCTACGGCAACCCCGACGCCCGCACCCCCCATCTCGACCGCTTCGCCAAGGAGGGCGTCCGCTTCACCGACTGCTACTCCGCGGCGGCCAACTGCTCGCCCTCGCGGGCGGGCCTGCTGACGGGCCGCAACCCTTGGCGGGTCGGCATCCACAACTGGATCCCGATGTTCTCGCCCATGCACCTCCGGGAGGAGGAGGG
>CAYMMC010000620.1:0-248 GCA_964391125.1 uncultured Akkermansia sp. | reverse complement strand
GCTGCTGCGCGACGCGGGCTACGACACCTGCCACTCCGGGAAGTGGCACCTCAACGGCGCCTTCAACCTGCCTGGCCAGCCCCAGCCCGACGACCATGGCTTCGACCACTGGTTCTCGACCCAGAACAACGCCCTGCCCAACCACCGAGATCCCTACAACTTCGTCCGCAACGGCATCCCCGTCGGCCCCCCGCGGGGCGACTCCCCCGATCTGGTCGCCGCCGAGCCGGTGGCCTGCCCCCGCCGCG
>CAYMMC010000619.1:0-2329 GCA_964391125.1 uncultured Akkermansia sp. | reverse complement strand
GCCCGCTCGGGGAACGATGGTCGCAGGGACGCCCGATTGGCCGCGCGGCCCTACCCGCCTCGCGGCAAGATCATCCATCGCAACCCTGCCCCGACGGGAACTCCGGGCACCGGCCCTCGGGCGGCGGAGGAACTTCGACTGCGCTCGGCTCATCCCACATCCTCGACCCGCAGCAGCACGGGGCGTTCGCGGACGCAGTCGAGCGATGAAATGCGGTCGAGGGCGTCGAGGACGACGCCGTAGGGGGCGTAGTGCAGCATCAGGACGATGGCGGCATACTGCTCGTCGTGGTCCTCCGGCTGGATCACGGAAAGGATGCCGATGCCGCATTCGCCGAGGACGGTGGCGATGCGGGCGAGGACGCCGGGACGGTCCTCGGCCTCGACGCGGAGGTAGTACTTCGAGACGCTTTCGCCGACGGGCAGGGTTTCGCCGTAGAGCGAATGGGTCACCAGCCCGGGGCCGAAGGCCGGCTGGGTCCACATGGCGGCGTCGGCGATGTCGGCGATGACCGAGCTGGAGGTGGGGTCCTGCCCCGCGCCGGAACCGTAGAAAAGGGTCTCCCCGACGATGTCGCCGCGGATCACCACCGCGTTGTAGGCGCCCTTCACCGAGGCGAGGATGTGCTTCGAGGGAATCAGGGAGGGCTGCACCCGCACCTCGATGGAGCCGGAGGACTCGTGCAGCCGGATCACGCCGAGCAGCTTGATCTCGTAGCCGAGGCGGGCGGCGAAGGCGATGTCCTCGGCGCGGACGCCTTCGATGCCCTCCACGTGGATGCGGTCGCAGGGCACCCAGCGCCCGTAGCTGAGCGAGGCGAGGACGATGGCCTTGTGCGCGGCGTCCCAGCCGTTCACGTCGAGGGTGGGGTCGGCTTCGGCGTAGCCGAGCGACTGGGCCTCGGCGAGGGCGGTTTCGTAGTCGAGTCCGGCCTCGCCCATGCGGGTGAGAATGTAGTTCGAAGTGCCGTTGATGATGCCCACCACCGACTGGATGTGGTTGGCGATGAGGGATTCCTGGACCGCCTTGATGATCGGGATGCCACCGGCGACGGCGGCCTCGTAGTAGATGGGGCGGCCGCAGGCCTCGGCGATGGCGAACAGCTCCGGCCCGCGCTCGGCGAGGAGGGCCTTGTTGCCCGTGACCACGGCCTTGCCTTTCTCCAGCGCCGCCCGGACGAAGTCGAAGGCCCGGCCGATGCCGCCGATGAGCTCGACGACGATGTCGATCCCGGGATCGTCGACCAGGTCGGAGAGGTCGGTGGTGACCATCTCCCTCGGCAGCTCGACGGAGCGGAGCTTGTCGGGGTCCCGCACGGCGATCCGGGCCACCTCGAGGCGGTAGCCGGTGCGTTCGCGGAGGAGGCGGCGGTTCTTGGCGAGGTTCTTGTAGACGCCTGCGCCGACGTTGCCGAAACCAGCAAGTCCGATCTTGAGGGTGGGTACCGACATGGGCGCAACCAAAGGACGCGGAGCCAGCGGAAGCAAGCGGATACTTCGCCCCCTCCGCGCATCTCCGCCGTTGCGCGGGCGGTTCCTCCCCGGCATGGTTCCCGACCATGAAAACCGCCTTCCCTCCCGCCGCCCTCGCCCTCGCCCTCGCCGCGATCCTTTCCCTCGCCCCCGGCCACGCCGGCGCCGAGGAGGGCTTCGTCGAACTCTTCAACGGCAAGGACCTCTCCGGCTGGACCCCGTCCTCGGAGAACCCCGAATCCTTTTCCGTCGCCGACGGCGTCCTCGTGGTGAAGGGCGGCAGGAGCCACCTCTTCTACACCGGGACGACCCAGGACGGAAAGTTCAAGGACTTCGAGCTGAAGGTGCGCGCCAAGACTCTGCCGGGAGCGAACAGCGGCGTCTACTTCCACACCGCCGTCCAGGCCGAGGGCTGGCCGGAGCAGGGCTACGAATGCCAAGTGAACTCGACCCACAAGGACCCCAAGAAGACCGGCAGCCTCTACGGAGTCAAGAACATCGTCGTCCTCGCGGAGGGACAGGACGTGCCCAAGGGCGGCGACGCGGAAGTCCGCGAAAAGGCCCCCAGCACCGACGGAGAGTGGTTCGACTACCACATCACGGTCCAGGGCAGGCGCATCGTCGTCCGCGTCGACGGCGAGGTCACCGTGGACTACACCGAGCCCGAGGGCGGCCCCGCCTCCCCCGGCTTTCCCGGGCGCCGGCTCGGCGAGGGCACCTTCGCCATCCAGGCCCACGATCCCGACAGCGAGATCCACTATCGGCGCATCGCCGTGCGGCCTCTCTGAGACTGTTGAAAAACCCCGTGATGGAAAACTGCGAGACATGTTGCCGGCAGGCGCGGCGCGACGAGAATG
>CAYMMC010000618.1:0-2330 GCA_964391125.1 uncultured Akkermansia sp. | reverse complement strand
GCCGGCGCGGCGAGGAGATGTCCGACGAGCTTGAGGCGCTGGCTTTCGCCGCCCGACAGGGTGTTCAGGGGCTGGCCGAGGCGCAGGTAGCCGAGCCCGACTTCGGCGAGGAGTTCCAAGCCCGCGACGACGCTGGCGGCGGGTTTTCCCTCCATCGCGGCGAACCAGGCGATGGCTTCGCTCACGGTCAGGGAGAGGACCTCGTGGATGTTGCTGCCGCGAAGCGAAATCTCGAGGGCTTCGGGGGTGTAGCGCCTGCCCTCGCATTCGGAGCAGGTCACGTAGAGGTCGCTGAGGAACTGCATCTCGACCTTCTCGAAGCCGTTGCCCATGCAACGGCCGCAGCGTCCCGTTCCGCTGTTGAAGGAGAAGTATCCCGGGGCGAGGGCGCGGGCCTTCCCGTCGGGCGAGTCGGCGAAGAGCTTGCGGATGGCGTCGAAGAGACCGGTGTAGACGACCGGGGTCGATCGCGGGGTGCGGGCGAGTGGCGCCTGGTCGACCATGACGACCTCGCGGACATGGCCGCTGCCGCGGATCTCCCGGCACTGGCCGATCTCGGTCTCGCCAGTGGCGAGGCCGAGCGACTGGAGCAGGTTTCCGTGGAGGACGGAGTGGACCAAGGTCGATTTGCCCGAGCCGGAGACGCCGGTGACGCAGCAGAGCACGCCGAGGGGAAAGTCGACGTCGATCTTCCTCAGGTTGTGCTGGGCGGCGCGCTTCACGGAGAGCCAATGGCGGGGCCGGCGGCGCGAGACCGGGGCGGGAATGGCCTTTCTCCCCGAAAGATATTGCAATGTCAGGGATCGGGGATGTTTTGCCAGGGACTTGGCGGCGGCCGCCTCGTCCGCCGCGCCGGGACCGGCGTAGACCAGCTCGCCCCCTTCCTCGCCGCGCCCCGGACCGATGTCGACGAGGTGGTCGGCGGCGCGGATCACGGCCTCCTCGTGCTCGACGACGAGGAGGGTGTTGCCGAGGTCGCGGAGGCGGCGCATCACGCCGACGAGCTGGCCCACGTCGCGCGGGTGCAGCCCCACGGTGGGCTCGTCGAGGACGAAGAGGGTGCTGGTGAGGCTGGCCCCGAGGCAGGTGGTCAGGTTGACCCTCTCGATCTCCCCGCCCGAGAGGGTGCGGGTGGGGCGGTCGAGGTCGAGGTAGCCGAGGCCGACCTCCTTCAGGTAGCCGAGACGGTTCGCGATCTCGCGATGGAGCATCGTGGTGGTTTTGTCGGAGCCAGCCGTGTCGAGGGCGGAGAAGAAGGCGGAGAGATCGTCGATGGAGAGCCGCCAGAGCTCGGGCAGCGTTTTCCCCGCGAGGCGGAAGGCGAGGGCCTCGGGCTTCAGCCGCGTGCCCCGGCAGGCCTTGCAGAGGGTGTAGCTGCGGTAGCGGCTGAGGAAGACCCGGACGTGCATGCGGTAGGCGCGCGACTCGAGCCAGTCGAAGAAGCCCCGCACGCCATACCAGCTGCCCTGCTGCCAGGCCTCCTCGGGATCGCCGCCCTCGCCTTCGAGGATCCAGTGCTGGTCCTCGGGCGGCAGCTCGTCGAAGGGCGTCACCAGGCTGAGCCCCCGCGCCCGGGCGCAGCGCTCCAGGTCCTCCTCGCATTCGTAGTAGGAGTCGCCCTGGAAGGCCCGCACCAGGCCCTCGGCGATGGAGAGCGACTTGTCGGGGACCGCCTTGTCGAGGTCGATGCCGATGACGCGCCCGAAGCCCTTGCACACGGGGCAGGCCCCGAGGGGATGGTTGAAGCTGAAGAGGCCGGGCGTGGGCGCCTTCAGCACCGTGCCGGTCTCGGGCGAGCTCCAGCCGCGGGAGAAGGAGAGGCGCTCCCCCGACTCGGGCTCCACGAGGGTGACGACGCCCTTCCCCAGATCGAGGGCGCGCTCGACCGCTTCGAGAAAGCGCGTCCGCCGCGAGGGATCGACCCGGTCCTGGATGATCTCGACGCGGGCGGGGAGGGTCTTCCGGCCGTAGGAGCCGGGATCGTCGGCACGGCAGGCCTTGCCGTAGAGCCAGAGGCGCAAGTAGCCCTGCTGCTGGAGGAAGGCGAAGAAGTCGGCCACCTTCGTCCCGGCGGGCGCGTCGATGGAGAAGAGGACGAGGAGCGGC
Source organism: uncultured Akkermansia sp. (assembly GCA_964391125.1). Lineage (GTDB taxonomy): Bacteria > Verrucomicrobiota > Verrucomicrobiia > Verrucomicrobiales > DEV007 > Arctic95D-9. The sequence continues at coordinate 224 of CAYMMC010000618.1, read as the reverse complement.
CTGCCCCGGCCGAAGCGCTCCACCGACTTCCGCAGAATGGATTCCGGCGAGTCCGGCGCGATCTCCTCGCCGCTGACGGGATCGTAGCCCTTGGCGAGGCGCGGGAAGAGGAGCTTCAGGTAGTCGTTGATCTCGGTGATCGTGCCGACGGTGGAGCGGGTCGACTTGACCGCGTTCTGCTGCTCGATGGCGATGGCCGGCGGGATGCCGCCGATCGCGTCGAC
>CAYMMC010000617.1:0-2332 GCA_964391125.1 uncultured Akkermansia sp. | reverse complement strand
TCGGCGGGAGGGACGCCGGGTTGCTGCGCGATGGCCGTCCGCTCTCCGTCGTTCGCCCAATCCGTCGAAGGCATGGGCTGGAAGCTCATACTACAGGCGTGTTGCTCCATAGAAAAATGACACCGAAGCGATTTTCTGAGGCTCGGTCATTGCGCCATTATTCATGACACCAGACGAAGCGGACCGGAGCCCGCCGGGGGCATCCCTTCGATTACTGCCGGTCCGCCGACCGGTAATGGGACACACCGGAGAGCCTGAGCGACGGCTTAGGCTTCCGCTCCGCCATCGTCCCGAAGTAGGGGAGACTTCGCCAATTCCCTCAGCAGCAAACCCCGCGAAACCTCTTGATGAACTCGTCCGGGCGGATCGGCTGCGGCTTGTAGCCCGCATTCGCCAGCGGCGCGAAATGCTTGTCCATCAGGCCGAAGATGAAGCCGTCGAGCAGCACGCCATGGGGATGGGAGATGGCCCGCGCCTGCACCAGCACATTCGTGTCGAGGCAGACGATCATGCAGACCGCTTCCCGGCACGATAGGCCCGGATGAACTCGGGCAGGTCCGCCCACAGGCCCGCCGCCTGCTCGCGTTCGGCCTCGGCGGAGATTTCGCGGCGGAGGCGGAGCTTCTCCTGGAGCAGAATCAGCTCGTAGAGCTCCGTCACGTCCTCGTCAGGCATGGATTCGAGACGGCGCAGCATTTGGACACGCAGATCCTTTGGAACCGGTTGATCGACGGTGCTCATGTTCGGGGAAGCTAGCCCGGAAAGGCGGCCCCGGCAACCCGCCATGCCATCGTCCCCACCCCTCCACCGCCGCCCAACCTGAAACTTTAAACCCTCCCCCTTTCCCCCGCCAAATCGGCCTCGAAACCTTGATCTTTCGCGGTTTTCGGCTAGGTTGGCCTTTCCCAAAACCGCGATTCCCGGAAGGACCCGGAACCCCCTTCCCTCCCGCGCCCCACCCCCTTCCTTTCCGCCATGTCCGACCCCGCCGAAGACCACCTCCCCCCCCAGCCGACGGGCGACTACGACGCCGCCCAGATCGACAAGCTCGAAGGCCTCGAGGCCGTCCGCAAACGGCCCGGAATGTACATCGGCGACCCGGCCACCGAACGCGGCCTCCACCACACCGTCTTCGAGGTGCTGGACAACTCCATCGACGAGCACCTCGCCGGCTATTGCTCCCGGGTCGTCATCGCGATCCACGCCGACGGCTCGATCTCCGTGGAGGACGACGGGCGCGGCATCCCGGTGGACATGCACCCGAAATTCAACATGCCCGCCGTCGAGCTGGTCCTGACCAACCTCCACGCCGGGGGCAAGTTCGGACAGGGCGCCTACAAGTTCTCCGGCGGCCTCCACGGGGTCGGGGCCAAATGCGTCAACGCCCTCTCCGACTGGTTCAAGGCCGAGGTCTACCGCGACGGCAAGATCCACCACATCGCCTTCGAGCGAGGCAAGACGGTCCGCCCGCTGGAGGTCGTCGGCACCCTCGACGACCCCTCCCGCACCGGCACGAAGATCAGCTTCTTCCCCGACGCCACCATTTTCACGGCGGGGGCCGACTTCAACTTCGACTACCTCACCACCCGCCTCCGCGAGCTCGCCTTCCTCAACCCCGGCATCACCATCGAGCTCATCGACGAGCGCGGCGAGTCGGAGCGAAAGGCGGTCTTCTTCTACGAGGAGGGCATCGTCGAGTTCGTCCGCCAGCTCGGGGAGAACAAGGACCTCATCCACCCCAACCCGATCGTCCTGAAGGGCAAGCGCATGGTCCCCATCGACGACGCCGGCAAGACCGTCGAGGACGAATGCTACGCCGACATCGTGCTGCAGTACACCGGCGACTACCACGAGAACATCCTCTGCTTCGCCAACTCCATCCCCAACGGCGACGGCGGTGCCCACCTCAGCGGCCTGCGCTCGGCCCTGACCCGGGCGGTCAACAACTACGCGAAGAACAACAAGCTGCTCAAGGACAAGGACCCCGCCCTCTCCGGCGAGGACTGCCGCGAGGGCCTCGTCGCCGTGCTCTCGGTGAAGCACCCGAACCCGCGCTTCAGCTCGCAGACCAAGGAGAAGCTCGTCAACAACGAGGTCGAGGGCGTCGTCGCCTCCATCGTCTACGACGGCATCAACGCCTACTTCGAGGAGAACCCCCAGATCGCGCGCAAGATCGTCGACAAGGTCGTCAACGCCGCCCGCGCCCGCGAAGCGGCCCGCAAGGCCCGCGAGACGGTGCGCAAGTCGGCCATGACCGGCGGCGGCCTGCCCGGCAAGCTGGCCGACTGCTCCTCCCGCGACCCCGCCGAGAGCGAGATCTACATCGTCGAGG
>CAYMMC010000616.1:0-2345 GCA_964391125.1 uncultured Akkermansia sp. | reverse complement strand
CGTTCAGGGCGAGGTCGACAATGTCGGAGGACTACTGCCCCAGGCTGAGCGCGTCCTCGCCGCGCTTGGGGGATTTCTCGTAGTCGTGCCGCCAGATGTCGCCGCTGCAGCCGTGCGACATCATCGCGACGAAGCCGGTCTTGCCGGGATCGAGCTTCTCCTGGAGTCCGTTGGAGAAGAGGCCGAAGTAGTCGGCGCTGATGTCCTTGTCGCCGTAGTAGTGCATCGAGAAGTTGGCGAGCACGGCGAGCGGCTTGCCGTCGGCGGTCTGGACCGAGAGCAGCGACAGCATGGGGTCCTTGGGGCCGCTCGGGCCGACGACGTGGTCCCAGTTCGACGCGGCGTGCATGTTCGCCCGCACCGTGAGGTTGCCGAAGGGATCCTCGCGCATGTGCTTGGGATGGAGGACCCAGCGGCGCAGGGCGGTGTAGTCGCCGGCGTCGGTCTCGCCCCAGCCGATCCGGGCGGGCCGCATGTCCTGCAGAGGGGCGAGGATGGCCTCGACGAGCTTTTTCGTGAGGAAGACGGCGTAGGCGGGGTCGGTGTCGGTGCCGAGGCAGCCCATGCTGGAGGGGGCGGTGTGGGTGTGGGTCGCGGAGACGAGGATGCGCTCGCGCGGGATGCCGGCCTTCTCGGCGGCGATGGCCTTGGCCTCGTCGATGAGGTCGCGGGACATCATGCAGCTGTCCACGACGACGACGACGATCTTCTCCTTTCCGTCGGAGAAGGCGAGGGAGCGGGCGCTGACGGGCGTCTTCACCTTGTCGCTGCTGCGGCTCGTCATGCCGCCGTTGATCAGCACCGGAAGTTGCTTGGGAGTCACGTCGACGATAGCGGCGCCGGCCGGGAATTCCGCGCGCGCCATGGGGCTGGCGAGAATCGAGACGGCGAAAAGTAGGTTCCTGAGCATGCGGCGAAGGTAGGCGAGAAAACGCGCCGACGGCAAGCCGGAGTGCGGCGCGTTGGCGTGATGGGGCGAGAGCCCGCGTCCGCTCACAGCCATCCTTTCCGCTTGAAGAGCCAGTAGGGCAGCATGGCGGAGAGGATCATCAGCCCGATGGCGAAGGGGTAGCCGAGGGGCCAGTTCAGTTCGGGCATGAGCTTGAAGTTCATCCCGTAGACGGAGGCGACGAGGGTGGGGGGAAGGAAGACGACGGCGGCCACGGAGAAGATCTTGATGATGCCGTTCTGCTCGATCCCGATCATGCCCAGGGTCGCGTCGAGCAGCAGGGTGATCTTGCCGGAGAGGAAGTTGGCGTGGTCGCCGATGGAGTGGAGGTCCCGGGTGATCGTCTTGATGCGGGTGCGCTGCTCCTCGGTGCCCTCCCGCCGCACCAGGTTCTGCGCGTAGAAGCCGATGGCGCGGTCCAGGGTCATCAAGCTGTCGCGGATGTCGGAAATGAGGTCGCCGGTGCGACCGATCGTCTCGAGGTAGTCGCGGTACTGGAGCGCCCGGGCGGGCTGGGATTCGGCGGACTGGAAGATGCCCTTGGAGACCGGGGTCACGGTGCGGCCGGCCCGTTCGATGATGTCGGCGAGACGGTCGACGAGGGTCTCCAGCAGCCCGAGGAAGACGGTCTCGCCCCCGTCGCCCGCGAGCGGCGCGCGCGTCGCGCGAGAGGCGAAGAGGCCGAAGGACCGCGGATCGTGGTGGCGGATCGTGACGAGGCGGTTCGCGATGAGGACGAAGGTGACCGGCCCCATCGAGGAATGCCCCTCCTCCGAGGTCGAGGGGAGCTGCGCCGTCATGAAGATCCCGCCGTCCTCCTCGTAGAGGCGGCTGGAGATCTCGATCTCCTCCATCTCCTCCCGGGTGGGGAACTCGACCCCCAGCAGCGCCTCCAGTTCGGTCTCCTCCTCCCGCGTCGGCGAGACCAGGTCGATCCATGAGGCCGCGGCGTAGTCCGTCGTTTCGCGAAGCCGCCCGTTGCGGAGGAGGTAGGCCGTTCTCATGGGGAAGGAGGGCGGGTCAATCGGCGGTGTTTCCAGCGCCCTCCATCGCCACCCAGGCGAGGAGGGCGGAGCCCATGGCGAGCCGGTACCAGGCGAATCCGTTGAAGGTGTGGCTCTGCACGAAATGGATGAGCCAGCGCACCACGACGAAGGCCGAGATCGCCGAGACGAGGGTGCCGAGCGCGACCATGCCCCAGTCCTCGTTGGCGGCCTCGCCGCTTTGGATCGCCGAGATCGTCTGGAGGGCGCCTGCGGCCATCAGGGTGGGCACGCCGACGAGAAAGGAGAACTCCGTCGCCGCCGGCCGCGCCGCGCCGAGGGCCATGGCGACGAGGATGCTCGCGCCGGAGCGCGAGGTGCCGGGAAAGACGGCCGCGAGGAGCTGGGCGAGA
>CAYMMC010000615.1:0-2347 GCA_964391125.1 uncultured Akkermansia sp. | reverse complement strand
TCGTCGGTCAGCTCGGCCCAGACCACCCGGCGGTCGTCGGCCGAGGGGATCCGGGGCGAGTGGATGTCGTAGACGCCGGGGCCGATCTCGTTGGGGTAGTCGAAGGAGGCGAAGGCCCCGAGCAGCTCCAGGCCGGAGCGGGCGTTCTCGATGGTGATCACGTCGGCGTCCATCGCCACGATGGCCTCGAGCATGTCGTTGAACTCCGAATAGCACATGTGGGTGTGGATCTGGGTGCGGTCCCCGACGCCGGAGGCGGAGAGGCGGAAGGCCCGGACGGCCCAGTCGAGATACTCCGCCCAGTCTCCGCGCCGCAGGGGCAGCCCCTCGCGGATGGCGGCCTCGTCGATCTGCACGATGGGCAGCCCCGCCTTCTCCAGGTCGACGACCTCGTCGCGGATCGCCAGGGCGATCTGCAGGGCGGTGTCGCGCCGCGGCTGGTCGTCGCGCACGAAGCTCCATTGCAGGATCGTGACCGGACCGGTCAGCATCCCCTTCATCGGGCGGCTCGTCTGCGACTGGGCGAAGCGGGACCATTCCACCGTCATCGGGGCCGGGCGGCTCACGTCGCCGAAGAGGATGGGCGGCTTGACGCAGCGGCTGCCGTAGCTCTGCACCCAGCCGTGGCGGGTGAAGGCGAAGCCGTCGAGCTGCTCGCCGAAGTATTCGACCATGTCGTTGCGCTCGAACTCGCCGTGGACGAGCACGTCGAGGCCGAGCTGCTCCTGCCGCCGGATGCAGTCCGAGGTGGTGAGCCGGAGGAAGGTCTCGTATTGCGCCTCGCTCCATTCGCCGCGGCGACGCTTGGCCCGGGCCTCGCGGACGGCCTGCGTCTGCGGAAAGGAGCCGATCGTCGTCGTGGGCAGCGGGGGGAGGTCCAGCGCCTCGCGCTGCCGTTCGCGCCGGACGGGGTAGGACGAGGCGCGGGAGAACTGCTCCTCGCGCAGGGCGGCGAGGCGGGCCTGCACGGCGGGGACGCGGACGCGCCCGCTGCGGCGGCGCGAGACGATGGCCTCCTCGTTCGCGAGGAGGGCGGCGTCGGCCTCGCCGCCGCCTGCGGCCGCGGCGGCCAGCAGGGAAAGCTCGGCGAGCTTCTCGTCGGCGAAGGCGAGCCAGCGCGCCACCTCGGGATCCAGCTTCGTTTCGCTGGCGAGACGGACGGGGACGTGGAGGAGCGAGCAGGAGGGCGCCAGCAGAACCCGCCCGGCGCCGAGACGCCCAACCGCCTCCTTCGCGAGAGCCAAGGCCGCCCTCAGGTCGGTCTTCCAGACGTTCCGCCCGTCCACCAGGCCGAGGGAAAGGCGCTTGGCCGAATCGGCGAGGCCGTCGAGCACCGCGCCGATCTCGCGGCGCCCGCGCACCGCGTCGACGTGGATCCCGGCGACGGGCAGGGACAGCAGGGTCGCGAGATTCTCCCGCAGCTCGCCGAAGTAGACGGCGACCTCGATCTCGACCTCGGGCGCCTCCTCCGCGAAGCGGGCGTAGGCCTTGGCGTAGCGCCCCGCGAAGGCCTCTCCCAAATCGAGGGCGAGGGCCGGCTCGTCGAGGCGGACCCGCGTCGCGCCGAGGGCGGCGAGACGGCGGAGGATCTCGACGTAGGCGTCGAGGAGCCCGTCGAGCAACTCGTAGCGGTCGAAGGCGGCGTCCTCGCCCCGTTCCTTGCCGAGGTGCAGGTAGGTGAGGGGGCCGACGAGCACGGGAACGGTCTCGATCCCGAGGGATTTCGCCTCGGCGTATTCGTCGAAGACCTTGGTCGTGGACAGGCGGAAGGTCGTGGTCCGGTCGAACTCGGGCACGAGGTAGTGGTAGTTGGTGTCGAACCACTTCGTCATTTCGCAGGCGTATTCGCCGCCGCCGCCGCAGCAACCGTCCGCTTCCGCCGCGCCGCCTCCTCCTCGGGCCATGCGGAAGTAGAGCTCGGTCGAGACGGGGCCGCCGTCCCAGCCGTAGCGGGCCGGCACGTTCCCCAGCAGGCAGCTCAGGTCGAGGACTTGGTCGTAGTAGCTGAAGTCGTTGCTGGGAATCCGGTCGATGCCCGCGGCGCGCTGCGTCTCCCAATGGAGCCTGCGGAGGCGGGCGCCTTCGGCTTCGAGCTCCGCGAGCGTCGCCTCGCCGCGCCAATGGCGTTCGAGGGCCTGCTTCAGTTCGCGTTTCGCGCCGATGCGCGGGTATCCGAGGTTCTGGGTCTGGATCGAGGTCATTGGACGCAGTTTCGGCGAGGGAGGAACGTGAAGATAACGAAATGATTTGCCGGACAAGGTGAATCCGATTCATGTTGGGGTGCCATGCTCGAACTCCGCCATTTCCAAACCCTGGTCGCCCTCGCCGAGACCGGCAGCCTCGCCAA
>CAYMMC010000614.1:0-2348 GCA_964391125.1 uncultured Akkermansia sp. | reverse complement strand
TCGGCAAGGCGTGCCCTTCGCCCGTGATGCCGAATCAAACCATTAAACCGTATGATTTGCATCGAGGGCATCGAGAATCGGCCGGATCGCCGAACGATCCCGGCTTGCTTGGCTTTGAGGAGAAGGCCAACGGTCCCCGTGACCGGAATTCCCAGTCTTCGGGCCACTTCGCGCGCCTTCCGGTCGTCGAGGATGATGCGGGTCCGCGTTTCGTAGGCGAGGGCGATGGCCTCCGGCTCGCCCGCATCCACGACCAGACGCAGAGCGGCAACCATGCCGATGTCCACCGACGCCCGGACAACCACCCACGGTGGCAGGGCCCCGAACTCGGCCTCGACCATCGGCGGCGCCATGACCGGCTCGATCAAGGAGGGTAGAATCCCGAGATGCCCGATCCTCTCCAAGCCGATCGGGCACGCACTGTCGACGCCGGCCGCGATCTTCACCATGCCGTCTCGTCCGCAAGCTCGCCGGCCGCGTAGTCCACCACCGGGATGCCGTAGCGGCCTAGAATATCGACGAAAGCCCGCTTCGTGTGGCCAGCCAATTCCGCAGCCTGGCCGAGCGACAGGCGTCCGAGCTCGTAGAACTTCAATGCCATCATCAACCGCCCTTCTCCCGCCTCCACGAAAGGAGGCAGGGTGGACGGATCCAAAGCGCTGGTCGGGTCCACCATGTGGACAGCCTACGGCATCGCCGGAGCCGAAGCAACGTCAAAAGGGCCGCTGCCCAGGCCGACGGGATAGAGGGCCGACGAATCCCTCCCCTTCCAATGACACCTTGCCTTTCAGCCGATCAGGGCTAGGAATTCCCTCCCATCCCATGAAGCTCGCTCTCGATTCCGCCGTCCTTCTCGCCTACTTCGCGATCATCGTCGGAATCGGGCTCTCGCAGCGCAAGAAGAGCAACAGCGTCGAGGGCTACACCCTCGGCGAGCGCCAGATGGCCTGGTGGGCGGTGCTCGCCTCCATCCTCGCGGCGGAGATCAGCGCGGCCACCTTCCTCGGGGCTCCCGAATCGGGCTACACCCACCGCAACTGGGCCTACGCGCAATTCGCCATCGGCACCATCATCGCCCGCATCATCGTCAGCTTCCTCTTCATCCCGCTCTTCTACCGGCACGGGGTCATCTCGCTCTACGAATACCTCGAAACGCGCTTCGGCGCGGCGACGCGGCGCTTCGCCTCGGCCACCTTCTGCGTCACGCGGGTCCTCGCCATCGGCACGCGCCTCTACGTCGCCGCCATCGTCGTGGTGCTGGGCTGGCAGCTCTGGAAGGGGCCCGTCGCGCCGGAGATGCAGTTCCTCATCTTCGCCGTCGCCCTCACCTTCATCAGCCTGATGACCGCCATCTACACCATGGTCGGCGGCATCCGGGCGGTGATCTGGACGGACTTCATCCAGGTCTCGGTCCTCGTCGCCGCGCTCGTCTTCACCATCTTCTTCCTCCTCGCGAAACTGCCCGAAGGCTGGACCTCGGTCCAGGCGGTGATCGAGCGACCGGTCTTCTTCGACTTCGCCAAGCCCGACGAACCCGGGCTCGCCGCCTGGCTGCGCAACGTCCTCACCGCCGACTACACCCTCTGGACCGCCGTCATCGGCATCACCATCCTCACGATGGCCACCCACGGCATCGACCAGGACACGGTCCAGCGCATGCTGACCGCGAAGAACCGCCGCCAGAGCGCCCTCGCCACCATCATGAGCGGCATCGTCGACCTGCCCGTGGTCAGCGCCTTCATCTTCATCGGCGTGCTGCTCTTCGCCTACTACCAGGCCTTCCCCGACCCCACCCTGCCCCGCGCCGCCGACGGCACCCTGGAGACGCGCAACGTCTTTCCGCACTTCATCCTCACCCAGATGCCCGCCGGGCTGCGCGGCCTCGTCGTCGCCGGGATCATGGCCACGGCGATGGGCTCGCTCAGCACCGCGCTGAACGCCCTCGCCACCAGCTTCGCCCGCGACTTCCTCCTCCGGGGAGCGCCGGAGGACATGCCCGAGTCGCGGCGCGTCGCCACGCTGCGCTGGAGCACCCTCGGCTTCGCCGCCGCCATCATCGTCGTCGGCGTGGTCACCTCCTACTACGTCACCTACCACCCCGAGACGCAGATCATCCCCCTCGTCCTCGGCATCCTCGGCTTCACCTTCGGCTCGCTCCTGGGCATCTTCCTCGTCGGGATCTTCTGCAAACGGCGCGGCAACGACTTCGGCAACGTCCTCGCCATGATCCTCGGCTTCGTCGCCGTGGTCGTCTCCCGCAACGCCGGCCTGCAGCGGGCCGTCGGCATCGAGGCCCCCCCCGTCCTCGCCTTTCCCTGGCGCATCGCCTGCGGCGCCCTCGTCACGAT
>CAYMMC010000613.1:0-2355 GCA_964391125.1 uncultured Akkermansia sp. | reverse complement strand
CCCGAGCGACTGCGTCCCGTCGCCGATCCGCACGCTGCCCCCGCCGTTGCCCCAGAGGCTATCGTCGGTCGTCACGACTCCGAAATCGAACTCGAGGACTTGCAGGGTAAGGCAGTTGTTGAAATCCAATTGGAGGGTCAGCCCACTGCTGCCGTCGAATTGGTAAGTGGTCGGATCGTAGCCAAGGAGGGAGGCCCAACCCGACGCCACTCCGACGTTTCCGCTGCCAGAGTTCTGCACTGCCGCCATCATGGTCACGTCGCCGGAGGCTACGAAACTGGCGTCGAAGCCGTGGTTGAAGCGAGCGCCGCCTCCATCGACGAGCAGGTCTCCGTCGAGCACGGCGAAGACGACTTCCCCGTGCTGCCCCATTTCGTGGGCGATGTCGCCCACGCCCCGCGCGTGGGCGGACAGATCGAGCGTTCCGGTCACCAGGGTGATGCCGGAATCGATGATTGCTCCTGCGGTGGTGGTGCCATGGCCGAGACGGACGCCCGAAAGATTGTCCGTCAGGACGGTGTCGCCGCCCACCACGAGCTTCATCTCGCCTCGTCTCGCTCCGCTGGTCGTGGGCGCGGCGCTGCCGTGTCCGACCATGGCATAGCCGTCCTGATGGCCGCCTCCGGTGAGCGCAAAGTCGCCCCCGGCAAGAAGATGGATGTCGCCGACAAAGGCGCCGGTGGAAGCGACGCCGCCATGGCCGATCTGGGAATGGGTCGCGACCGCACCGCCGCCGACGAGCCGGACGTCGCCCGCCGCCGCAAGGGAGATATGCCCGTCGAAGGTGCCGGAGGTCGAGTAGCCACCATGGCCGATCTGGGTATCCGCGATGGAGGCGTCCCCGCCCTTGCTGGAATCGAGCATGATGTTTCCGTTGAGCGACGACACTTCGATCCAGCCCGTGATGTTGCCGTCGTGGGAGTATCCCCCGTGCCCGATCTGAATGGGCGATTGGCGGGCGCTGCCGTTCTCCAGGAGGATGTCATCGGCGATGCAGACTTTGATGTCGCCCGTCTTCAACCCGTCGGAGTTGTAGTCGCCGTGCCCGATCTGGGCGGCGTGGAGACGGACTTCGTTGGAACTGCTGGCGTTCATCCCTCCTTTGAGGGCGAGACCGCCCCGTTCGGCGACGACCACGATGTCGCCGTCCAGATTTCCGCCGCCGGAGCCGTTGCTGTGGCCGCGGTGCCCGATCCCCGCGAAGCTGTAGTAGGAGTTCGCCGTGGCCGCCGCGTCGTCCCGGGTCCCCGAGGCGATGTGGATTCCGTAGTCGCCATGGCCGGCCACGGTGCCGGTTTTGACCATGATGTTGCCGCTGTGATTCCCGCGGACGTTGAAATAGGCGGCGTGGCCCACGAGAGCGTAGTTGTAGCTGGTGGCGTTCTTCGCCGCGATCAGGTCGAGCTTGCCTCCGGCTTCGACGGAAATGTCGCCGCTGTAGCCGGAATTGCCGCCGTCCACGGCCGCGACGTAGCCTCCGTGACCGATCTGCGTTCCCGAAGAACTCATGCCGGCATAGCTGCCGAACTGCGCGGAAACCAGCTCGACGTGGCGACCGGCGCCCACGGTGATCCCGTTCTCGACGAACGAGGACAGCGCCTGTCCGTTGTGGCCGTGGCCGATCTTCGCGCCGGAGTTGCTCCGGATGCCGCCGTAGAGGAGCACGTCGCGCCCGGCCGACACGGTGATGGCGGAGGCGTCCACCGCTCCTCCCACCGCCGACAAGGCGCTCCCGCTGAGGCGCCGGCCGCCGTGCCCGATCTGGACGTAGGCGGTGTCCGCAGCCCCCCCTTGGAGCACGATGTCCCTGTCGGCAAAGACGTCGACTTTGCCGCTGAAGGTGTTCACGGCAATTGCGGCGAAGGTTCCGCCGTTGCCGATCTGCGCGAAGTTGTTGGCGGTGCCCCCGCCCGTCAGCGAGACATCCCCATTCGTCGCCCTCACCGTGATGTCGCCGGACTTGTCGCCGCTCGCATCGTTCCCTCCGTTCCCGATCATGGCGAAGGCATTGGATCCGGTCCCTCCCTCGAGCGAAATACCGCCGCCTGTCGCAGTCGCCGCGACATTGCCGGAAGCGCCGTTCTGCCCGCCCTGCCCGCCGCTTCCGATCATGGCGTAGGAGGTGCTTCCGGTGCCGCCGGCCATCGTGATGCCGCCGGTCCCGGCCTCCACCACCACCCCGCCCGATGAAGCGCCCCTGACTCCGGCCCCTCCGTTGCCGATCTGCGCATGGGTGTTTCCTGCCCTGCCGCCGTTCAAAACGACGGCGTCGCCCGCCTTCACCGCGATGGCGCCCCCGAAGCTGCCGAGGAAGAAGCTGTTCCGGCCCAGCCCCCCGTGCCCGATCTGGGCGAA
>CAYMMC010000612.1:0-2362 GCA_964391125.1 uncultured Akkermansia sp. | reverse complement strand
TCAGGAGGGCAACCACGGCACGTCGAGCGTGGAAACCGCGAGATCATGAAGTGTACTATTGGACAATGACATGATACGCCATCGGGCCGCCGGGGACGAGCGAGGCGTCGATGCCGGCGTCGAAGGTGGCGAGGCGACCGCCGCGCTTTACCGCGAGAGCGAGCAGGTAGAGGTCGGTGAGGTGCTTGGACGCGGGCAGGTCGGGGAATAGCCGGGTGTCCGAGAAAGTGACGTCATCCGGCCAGAACTGGTGGCCGGGCGCGGCCAGCAGGGAATGGAGCAGCGGTCGCACCTTCCTCGGGGAACCGGGTCCGCCGGGATAGTGGGCTCCCCCCAAAACGCGGAGGAAGGCGTTTTCCGTCAGCGGGCAGGTGGCCCAGCCATCGACGGTGGCGGACTCTTGGAAAAAACGGAGGGCGGCCGCCCGGTGGGGATGGTTGGAGTCGCCGAGGGCGATCAGCACGTTGGCATCGAGGAGATGGATCATGCCTTTCCGGTGGCGATGGCGATGACGCGGGCGTCTTCCTCGTCGTACTGATGATCGATGGCGTGCTGCACCTCGTCCGCTGTCAGGGTGTGCCCGCTTCGCTTCAGGCTGAGGATACCGAAAGGCCCGACTTCGAATTTCTCCGGGTCGGGATTCTCTCTCTCGGCGGCGGGGCGGAGTTCGCGGCGGAGGGCGCTTTCGACGAGGGCTTTGAGCGTGGTCTTCCGTCGAACGGCAAGGGTCTTGGCGGCCAGGAGAAGATCGTCCGGCAGGTCGAGCGTGGTCTTCATATGGGTCATGATATGGTTTTACGGCTCGATGTCAAGCTACGCGGTTTTTTACAGATCCAGGGTCATCTGGGCGTGTCCGGGCAGTCCGCGCCGAGCCTTGGGCGAGAAGCCCTCCCCTTTGACGAAGGGGTTGTCGGCGAGGGCGGCGCGGAGGGCCTTGCGCCAACCGACGTCTTTCTGCATGGCCTGGCCGGTGGTGGCGGCGGTCATGGTGTAGAGCCACCAGCGCTCCTCGGGGGGCGAGGTGGGACCAGCGGCCCCGGTCGATGACGACGCGCAGAGCGGGATCGTTCGGATGGGGCGCGTCGGCATGGCGCCCTCCGCGGGCCGGTCGGCGAGGCACTGCCAGAGAAAGCAGGTCTTGCCGCTCCGCCGCATCCCGATGACGGCCACCTCCATCCGTCCGTCTCCACGCTTGCGTTTTTGGCTCTCCCGGCCCAATCTTGCGGCGGTCGCCGCTCCTGCGGGCCATCCTCCTCATTATGGAAATCGCCTTCCTCCTCGCGCTGCTGGTCACTGCGGTGGTCCTCTTCGCGACCGAAAAGATTCCGGTTGACGTCATCACCGTCCTGCTTCTCGCGGCGTTGACGCTCACCGGCATCCTCACGCCGAAGGAGGCCTTTTCCGGATTCAGCAACGAGATCATCGTCATCCTCGGCTCGATCTTCGTCATCGGCGCGGCCCTGCAGCGCAGCGGTCTGCTCGAGGCGGGGGCGGCGGCCCTGCTCCGCTTCTCCAACGCCGGGGCGAAGAAGCTCACCTTCCTGCTCATGTCGGTCTCGGCGGCCTTCTCCGCCTTCATGAACAACACCACGGTGACGGCGCTCTTCGTCTCCCCGGCGGCCGGGCTGGCCCAATCCGCCGGGCTCAGCCCGTCCCGCCTGCTCATGCCGTTGGCCTTCGCCTCCATCATGGGGGGCACCTGCACCCTCATCGGCACCTCGACGAACGTCGCCGTGAGCGGCTACATCTCGAACGCCGGAATGGAGCCGGTCGGCATGTTCGAGATCGCTCCGATCGGCCTCGTCATCTGCGCGGTCGGCATCCTCTACTTCCTGATCCTGGGGGGAAAGATCCTCCCCAACGTGGCCGGAGACACCTCCCTGCAGCCGGAGACGATCCGCGACTACCTCTGCGAGGTCGTGGTGATGCCGAACTCCCCCCTGATCGGGCAGAGCGCCTTCGACTGGGACTTGAACCTCATCGGCTTCCGGCTCGTCCGCATCGAGCGCGACGGCGAGAGCCACCTCCCCGCTACCGAGCTCTTCATCGAGGCGGGCGACCTCCTCCTCGTCCAGGGCCGCGTCACCGACCTGCTCCGGGTCCAGAAGATCGAGGGGCTGGAGTTCAAGGCCTCCCTCGAGCCCGGAAGGATCGACGGACGCCACGGCGATCTCCTCGTGGCCGAAACCGTGATCCTGCCCGCCTCCGATCTTGCCGGCCTCACCCTGAAGGAGGCGAACCTGCGCCGCACCCACGGGCTGATGGTCCTCGCCATCAGCCGCCACGGACATTCGCACCTGCGCGACATGGGCAGCATGACGCTGCGCACCGGCGACGTCCTCCTCGTCCAGGGCAAAGCCGA
>CAYMMC010000611.1:0-2363 GCA_964391125.1 uncultured Akkermansia sp. | reverse complement strand
TCGGCCTCGCCGATCAGCTCAAGCAGGCGCTCGTCACCTACACCGAGAGCGGCGGTCAGGGGAACCCGACCTTCGACACCGCCCAGGCCATCGCCGTGATGCGGGAGAAACACGGCATTGCCTGTGACATCCTGCATGGATTCAAATGGAGCAAGTGGACCACCGGCACACCGGCCGAGCGCCTGCAACTCATCCCCGCCGGACAGGAGCACATCCTCGAACAGGAAGACGGCAAGAAGCGCTGGATTCAGGTGGTGACGGAGCTTTCCCGTGCCTTTGCGCTCTGCGCCGCCAGCGACGAAGCCACGGCGATCCGCGACGACGTGAGTTTCTTCCAAGCCCTGCAAGCCGCGCTGAACAAGCAGAGCGGCCCGAGTCGGAAGACGCCCGAGCAGATCGACGCCGCCATCCGCCAGCTCGTCAGCAAGGCGATCACCACCGAAGGCCAGGTGATCGACGTCTTCACCGCCGCCGGATTGCCGAAGCCGGACATCAGCATCCTGAGCGACCAGTTCCTCGCCGAAGTGCGCGGTCTCAAGCACAAGAACGTCGCCGCCGAGCTGCTGGAGAAGCTGCTCAAGGACGAACTCAAGGTCCGCTCCCAGCGCAATCTCGTGCAGAGCCAGATCTTTTCCGAGAAACTCAAGAAGACCCTCAACGCCTACCACAACCGGGCCATCGCGACGCAGGAGGTGATCGAAGAACTCATCCAACTCGCCAAGGAACTCGATGCCGCCACCAAACGCGGCGAGGACCTCGGTCTGACCGACGACGAGGTGGCCTTCTACGACGCCCTCGCCACCAACGAGAGCGCCGTGGAGGCGATGGGGGACGACAAGCTCAAGCTCATCGCCGCGGAGTTGATCACTCAGGTGAAGAAGAGCGTGACGATCGATTGGACTCTCCGCGAAAGTGCGCGCGCGAAGATCAAAGTGATGGTGAAACGCATCCTGAACCGGCATGGCTATCCCCCGGACTTGCAGGAGGAGGCGGTGAAGACCGTGCTCGCCCAGGCGGAGCTGCTCTGTGCGGAGTGGGTGTAGGTCGGTGGCGCCGTTTTATCCCGCCTGTGGCTGGCGAGCCGACGACGAACCTTCCAAGCGCGAGCACGCCCCGTTCCACGGGGATTCGTCCAAGATCCGGCCCCGTCGCCGCCCGGTCCCATTCGGTGATTGCCGCAGGAACGGCCTTCGCTTCGCCCGCGCTGTCGAGGCGCTTTTCGGGAAGGGGCATCCCTGGGAAGGGGGCGATCCCCGGAATGGCGACGGGAATTCGGTGCGGGAGGCTGGCCAAGGCCATGCTGGGCGGAAGGTGGACGCCCCGCCACGCAATCGGGTCTGCCCCAAATGCGGGTGGATTTTTACCGGCCTCGCACTAAGAATGCCCCTTGCGCAATCGTATATCGATTTCGGTGGTGCCTTGCCCTTCCTCCAGACCCCTCACAATGAACCGATTCCGACCTCTCCTCGTCCTTCTGTGCGCCGCCCTGCCGGCCCTCGCGACGTCCCTGCTCGCGCAGCGGCCCGACCTCTCCGCCCGGGAGGCGGTCGGACTCGTCTCCAGCCAGTTCGGACCCCAGTCCGTCGCCTGGATCGCGGAGATGCGCGCCCAGGGCGGGGTGCCCCAGCCGAGCGATTGGCAGTTGCTCGCCTACGACTCGCGCGCTCCTCGCCTGCTCTACCGCTTTTGGGCGGGCGGCGGTCGCGCCGGAGACGGCGGCATCGACGAGCAGCGCTACCCCGACGACGTGCCCTTCGGCTACTTCAGGGTCTCCCAGATTGGCGTGGACAGCGTCGCCGCCTTCACCATCGCGGAAGGCGAGGCGAGAAAGGCGAGAATGGCCTTCGACAGCTGCGACTACCTCCTGAGGCTGCGCGAGTATTCGACCGAGCCGGTCTGGCGTCTCGAACTGCTCGACACGACGCGGCGTCTCGTGGGCAAGCTGTACATTTCGGCGGGCAACGGCGAGGTCCTGCGCACCGTCTGGATCTATCGCGACCAGCGCGCCCGCCCCGACGGCCTGCCGCTGATCGTCGACTCGATGGCGCCGGACGGCGCAGGAACGCCGAACGATCTGTCGCGCCTGGACTATCCGCCTCCGGCCGTTTCCGGGACGCCCGTCGCTCCGCCCGCCTCCGGTCCCGGCCAGGTGCCCGGTTCGATGATGGGGATCCACTCCGTGCCCCTGCCGCCGGCGCCCGGGATGCCCGTGGCGGGCAACCAGCCCTACGCTCCAGTCGACGCCACAGGCCGCCCGGCGGCCCCCGCGTCGCCCGCGGCGTCCAACGACGGCATTCCTGCGCCCCCGCCGCTGACGCAGGCCCCCTCGGCCCCGGCCACGGTGGCTCCCGTTCCGGCGCCTC
>CAYMMC010000610.1:0-2369 GCA_964391125.1 uncultured Akkermansia sp. | reverse complement strand
AGCGCGCCAAGGCCGCTCCCGCCCTCGCTGCCGAGATCGCGGGGCATTTGCAGGATCTCGGCTTCCACCGCTCCAGCTTCGAGATCGAGATCGAGCCCTTGGCCGAGCCGGGGCCGCGCGGCCTCGAAGGCGTCGACTTCCTCTTCGGACCCAACCCGGGCGAACCGCTCAAGCCCCTTCGCGTCATCGCCTCCAGCGGCGAAATGTCGCGGGTGATGCTGGCGGTGAAGAGCGCCCTCGCCGACCAGGACCGCATCCCCCTGATGGTCTTCGACGAGATCGACGCCAACGTCGGAGGCGAGGTCGCCGGCGCGGTGGGGCGCAAGATGGCCTTTCTCGGCGACCGCCACCAGGTCGTCGCGATCACCCACATGCCCCAGGTCGCCGCCTTGGCGCACCGGCATTTCCTCGTGACCAAGGAGGTGGAGAACGACACCACCAACTCCCGTCTCGAGCTCGTCGCCGGAGAGTCCCGGGTGCAGGAGCTCGCCCGCATGCTGGGCGGGGTCGGGCCGGAGACGGTCGCCCTCGCGGAGAAGATGCTGAGGGAAGGGCGTTAGCCCATCGCTGCGGGCGGGGAGGCAAAAGTCCCGATCCGGAGGATTCCAACGCGGGGATTCCCGCTTGCGAGACGTTTTGGATGCGCTTTATTTATTGAAATTATAGTTATTTGAGTCCAAGCGATCCATCCCCCCGTGCCTTCCGCTCCGCTTCGCCGGAGCGTGCCTATTCGTCGATCGGACGCACCAGACCAACCGCTCCGCCGACGCCGGCGGCCGCCCGAGGGCTTGCTTCCGAGGTGCTCGACCTCTACGGTGCGGGCGCGTTCTCCTTCTGGCGCTGGAATCCCTCGACCAACCAGCTCTCCACGCATGGCGCCCTCGTCGCCGAGTCCTTGGAGGAATGGATGATGCGAATCCATCCGCGGGATCAAGTCGCCTTTTCGGAATTTCTCGACCGCGAGCGCTCGCCCACCGCGCCCTATCTCTCCATCGACTACCGGATCGGCCGTTCCCGGCAAGGCGATTGGATCCCCGTGCGACACACCGCCGGGTTTCTCGTCTCGGGCGAGGAGAGGGTGCTGTCGGGCCTGGTCGAGGAGCTTTCTTCGCCGAACCTCACCCGCACCCTGCTGGAGCGGAGCGAGAGCGGACTGCGCGACGGGGAGGCAAGGACCCACCGCTTCATCGAAGAGGCGCTGGACCTCTCCTGCAGCGGCGAGATGCAGCCCTTGCTCGACCTCCTGAGGCAGATCCTGCGGGCCGATACCGCCGCCCTCGTCGAGCTCGACGCCCGCCTCGCGGTGCTGGATTCGATGGCTTCGAACCATGGATCGTCGGCCCTCCCGCTCGGCAGCCTCCAAGCCTCCCTGGCCGAAGTCCTCGCGGAGCACCGCGTCTCCGGATCCCGCCGCGTCGTGGAATTGGATCTCGGCGAAGATCCCCGCTACTTCTTGGTTCGCCCGGTCTCGCTCCCGGACCGGCGCGTCGCCGGGGCGCTCTGCGTGGGGTTCCGCTCCCCCCACGGTCGTGTCGAAGCCCGGCGCCACGACTCCCTCCTCTCTCTCGCCGCGACTTTCGCAGCCTCGCAGTTGGAGCGCGGCCAAGAGGAGTCGCGACGCCGCGACCTGC
Organism: uncultured Akkermansia sp.; assembly: GCA_964391125.1. Classification (GTDB taxonomy): domain Bacteria; phylum Verrucomicrobiota; class Verrucomicrobiia; order Verrucomicrobiales; family DEV007; genus Arctic95D-9. The sequence goes on along the minus strand of CAYMMC010000610.1, from coordinate 738 downwards.
TCGCCCAGCTTCGCCGCATGCAACGGCTTTCGGGCGCGGGCTCCCTCTCCGCCGCCGTCGCCGGCGACCTGAACCGCCTCCTCGCCATGGTCGAAGGCCACCTCGACCTCCTCGGCGAGGCGTTCGAGGCGGGCGACTGGGAAAGCTGGCGCGAGTCGTTGGGCCAGATTCGCGAAGCTTCGACGCAGGCGGCGGACCTCTCCGGACGTCTCCTCGGCACCGTCGGAAGCGAGAGTTCCGAGCGCCGCCACTGCGACCTCAACCGGATCGTCGAACGCTTCGCGTCGATGATGCGTCGCGTCGCGGAGGAGGACGTCGCGATCCGCCTCGATCTCGATCCCGCCATCGGACTGGTTCGGGCCGACGAGGAAAAGGTCCGGGAAGCGCTGCTGGCCTTGCTCCTGCATGCGCTCGACAGCCTGCCCGGCGGGGGCGTCGTCTCGATCTCGACGCGTCCGACGCTCCGGATGGATGGCGGGGAACCCCGTCCCTACGTCCGCCTCCGCGTCGCCGACGAGCGCGAGGCGGCCGAGGGCGGGCCCCGCCTCTTCGCGCCGCTTCGCGCCGTCGTTCCGACGGAGGATTGGACCCGGTCCGAAGCGGGACTGCACCCTGTCGTCTCCATTGTCGCCGAACACGGCGGGCTCATCGAAAGCGGCGGGAGCGGCGCCGTCCACCTCCTGCTTCCGGCCGCGGGACGCCCTTCCGAGCCCGCCGGAGCGGCGGCGGCCGGCGCCG
>CAYMMC010000609.1:0-2370 GCA_964391125.1 uncultured Akkermansia sp. | reverse complement strand
GTCGCTCGCGTGGATGCGGTACATGTCCGCGAAGTAGTTGAAGAGATTCGAGGCGAAGCCGGGGGAGAGCAGCAGCTCGTCGATGAGCGCCTCGCGCTTGTCGGGGCGGGCGTTCTCGGCGAAGCGGAGGAACTCCTCGCGGGTGGGGATGCGGCCGGCGATGTCGAGATAGACGCGGCGGACGAAGAGGTCGTCGGGCAGCGGCTCGTTGAAGGAGGTGTAGCCGTTCTTCTTCAAGGTCGTCGCCAGCAGGGTGTCGATCTGTCTCGCCGAGGCCTTGGTGAAGCTGTCGTCGCCGATTTTGGCGAGCCGCTCGGCGGCCTCCTGGTCGGCGGGGATGAAGCGCTCCTTGCTGACGAGCACCTCGTTTCCGTTCTGGAGCTTGAACTTGTAGTTCTCGCCTTCGATGCCGAGGAAGATGGCCTGGAGCGGCTGGCCGTCGACGCTGGTCCAGGTCCTGGCCTCCGCCGAGGGCGGCAGCAGGGCCATCGCCAAGGCGAGCGAACCGGACCGGAGAAGGGAAGTCGGAGTGATCATGGGAGCGGAAATTGAAGGGATTCTAGGAAGTAAATATCGGGAACGGCCCGATTCGTCACGACAATTTTGCGAAATCTTGCTCGAACCTCAGCGGCGAGCGTCCCCGCCGCGATGACCGGAGAGAAATTGGAGGTGCCGCTCCACCTGATTCCGGTCGGGAACCGGATCCTGGGCTCCCGCCCCGAGCGTCGTCAGGGCGCCGGCGCAGTTCGCGGCGCGCAGCGCGTCCTCCAGGGAGTCCCCCCCGGCGATGCGGGCGGCGAGGCAGCCCGCGAAGGCGTCGCCCGCGCCCACCGTGTCGACCGGCAGGACCGAAAGGACGGGCACGGAGAACGCGTCGCCCTCGCGGGGGAAGACGAGCGTCTCCTCGCCTCCCCGGGTGACCACGAGATGGGCGGCGCGCAGATCCCGCATCCGCTCCAGGACCTCTCCCGGGGTGGCGGAGGACAGTGGAAAGCCGAGGAGCTCCGCCGCTTCGGTTTCGTTCGCGACGAGGTAGTCCGTGCGGATCTCCTCCCAGGGGAAGTCGGGACGGAAGGGCGACGGATTGATCAGGACGGGGACGTGATGCCGGTTCGCGATCCGGACGGCTTCCACCACGGCCGCTTCGGGCGCCTCGAATTGGGCGAGCAAGGCATGGCTTTCCGCGATCCGGGCCCGTCCGGCGGCGATGTCCTCGCTCCGCAGCTCCGCGTTCGCCCCCGGCGCCACCGCGATCGTGTTCTCGCCGCGGCGGTCCACCGTGATGAAGGCCGCCCCGGTGGGGGCCGCCACCGTGCGGACGCAGGCGGTCGAGATCCCTTCCTCCTCCAGCGCCCGCAGGTAGGCGAGGCCGCCTTCGTCCGCGCCGACGGCTCCGAAGAGGACGACCCCGCAGCCTTGGCGGGCGGCGGCGATCGCCTGGTTCGCCCCCTTGCCGCCGCGGAAGAAATCGAGCCGCTCCGCCGCGACCGTCTCGCCCGGCGCGGGCAGGGCGCCGACCCGGACGAAGTGATCGAGGTTCAGCGAGCCGACCACCGCGACTCGGGGCGTGGCTCGGGAGCGGGGGCGCGAGGCGTTCATGCGTCGGGAAGGCTATCCGATCCGCCTGTCTTGGGAAGCGATAGTTTCCGCCCCGCTCCGTCGACCCGCACCAGGGTCACCTCGGTCGAGAAAATCTCCTCGGCGTCCCTCGAGACGCTCACCGCGTAGGAGGCCGACGTGTTCCCCTCCCGGACGCGCCCCGCCGCGAAGCGCAGCACCGTCCCCTTGCGGACGCTCCGCTTGAACGCCACCTCCTTCATGCCCACGGTCACGAGCTGGCAGCCCGGATAGTCGCGGCTCGCCGCCATCCAGGCCATCTCGTCGACCCAGGCCAGGAGGTAGCCGCCGAAAAGGAAGCCGTATTGGTTCATGTGCTCCGGCAGGACGAGGCGGTGGTTTTCCATGGAGGAACGATGGCAGCGGCGGAACGGACCCGACAAGAGAAAAATCCTCCCGTTTTCCAAGCCTTTGTTTGAATGTATGCTCTCCTCGGGGCGTCTCACCCTTCGCCGCCGCTCCGCAACCGCCCACGCTCCATGACCAAAGCCTTCCTCGTCGCCGCTTTCTTCGCCGCCAGCCTCTCCTCCGTCGCCTACGGTCAGGCGGAGAGGCAGGAGACCCCGCCCACCTCCGAGCCCTCCTCCTTCGCCGGGAAGTCCATCGACCAGATGGCCGCCGACGAGGTCCTCAAGCTCGTCCGCTACAGCTACACGCTCTACGACCGCGACTTCACGGGCTCCCTCCGCATGGGCATCGCGAAGCGGACGGACTTCCTCCTCAGCCTCAAGCCCGAGTCGATCCGCTTCGTCT
>CAYMMC010000608.1:0-2374 GCA_964391125.1 uncultured Akkermansia sp. | reverse complement strand
AAGGCCGGTCGGGCGGGGGGGCAAGCGTTTACCGGGACCTTTCCCGGGACTGCGGACCCTCCCGGAGGCAGGCCCTTCCGCGCGGGATTTCCCGCCGGGAGAGGGCTTGCCAGACGGCCTCTTTCCCCGTTATCTTGTCGCATGCCTTCCCCTCTACCCGCCTCCGGGCCTTTCCGCGCCACGGACCCGTGGCGCCGCCGCGCCGCCCTCGTCGGCGGCCTGCTGGCCTTGTCGCTCCTGTGCCTCGGGGCGGGCAAGCAATACAAGCTCTACCTCGTCACCTTCCACCTAGAGGGCGAGGAGACGGACAATCCGAAGATGGTCACCCCGGTGAAGCTGGGGCAGGAGCACCGGCAGTATTATTTCAGCAAGATCCCGACCTTCACCGACAAGGACATCGCGTGGTTCTATCCCTTCACCGCGTCGGACGGAGTCTCCTACGGCGCCGCCTTCCGCTTCAAGGAGCACGCCGCCGTGGAGCTGAAGGCCATCACGCTGACGAACCAGGGCAAGCTGCTCGGGCTGCGCTGCTCCGACGCCCCCCTCCAGGCGGTGCTGATCGACCGGCCCGTGGACGACGGGGTCGTCGTGATCTGGAGCGGGCTCCAGCAACGCCATCTCCAGGAGTTCCGGAAGCGCTTCCCCCACGTCGACGACTTCAAGCCGAAGGCCGGCCCTCAATTCGCCACGCCGAACTGAGGGCGTTCCGGGTTCCGGGTTCCGGATTCCGGATTCCGGATTCCGGATTCCGGATTCCGGATTGGCGCGGGGGATTGGGGGTCGCCAAATGATTAGGACGTGCTAAGGGTTTTGGCGATGCCTTCCCGATTTCCAGCGATGATACGGATCTCCGCCTGCGCCCTCGCCTTGTCACTGATCGGCGTCGGTCCCTCCTTGGCCGGCCCGCTGGGCCTCGTCCTGCCCACCGACAACGACGCGATCTTCTCCGCCGACCCTTCGCAGTTCTACATGTACACGGACCGGAACTTCGAGGGGGTCCAGTCGAAGCCGTGGAGCGGCGGCGCCTACGGCTTCACCCGCAATCAGAAGCGCACCGCCGCCGGCATCGTCCTGACCCGCTTCCACGAGGGGGTCGACATCCGCCCGGTGCGGCGCGACTCGTCCGGCGAGCCTCTCGACGACGTCCGCGCCATCGCCAACGGCACGGTGGTCTACGCCAACGGCCCGTCGAGCCCCAGCAACTACGGGCGCTACATCGTCGTCCACCACGACTGGGGACACGGCCCCTTCTTCTCCCTCTACGCCCACCTCAGCTCCGTCTCGGCCAAGCCGGGGCAGCAGGTCGCCGCGGGCGAGACGATCGGACGCATGGGATACACCGGGGCGGGGATCAACCGCGAGCGCGCCCATGTCCACGTCGAGCTGAACTTCCTCCTCAGCGACCGTTTCAAGATCTGGTTCGACCGCCATTTCACGACGAAGAACCATCACGGCATCTACAACGGGATCAATCTGGCGGGGCTCGACATCGCGGATCTCTTCCTCGCGCATCGCGCCAATCCGGCCATCACCATCCCGGAGTTTCTCGCGAGCCGGACGGAGATCCACTACAAGGTGCTGGTCCCGAAGAGCGGGGAGCTCGATGTCCTCCGCCGCTACCCCTGGCTCGGACGGGATCTCGAGGCGGTCCGCTCGCCGAAGGGTTGGGAGATCGCCTTCGCCGCCACCGGGGTGCCCCTCGAGATCCGCCCCAGCGCCACGGCGGGCGCGAGACCGGCCGTCACCTACGTGAAGCCGACCCCGGGGAATCACGCCGACTTCACGGTGGGGCGCCTCGCGGGCACGGGGAGCACGGCGACGCTGACTCCGTCCGGCTCCCGCTACGTGCAGCTCATCACCGATTCGTTCTGAGGAGCGGAGGGAAAGGGGCCGGGCGCCGATTGCCGGCTCCGCCGGTGGAGACCGGAGAACATGGCGAGCTTTTTCGTTGCGGGGCCTTTCGACCGTCCCCTATGCTCGCAGCCATGCTGTTCGAGCGCACCCGCATCGCCGAGATCGCCAGACGCCTCTTCGAGGAGCATCGGGTCTGCCTGGGGACTTCCTCGTGGCGCTACCCGGGCTGGTGCGGCATCCTCTACGACGAGGACCGCTACCTCTGGGGCACGCATTTCTCGAAGAAGCGCTTCTCCGACCACTGCCTGGAGGAATATGCGCGGACTTTCCGGTCCGTCTGCGTCGACGCGACCTACTACGCCCTGCCTCGGAAGCGCTTTGTCGAAGGCATCGCCTCGCAGACGCCGGAGGATTTCGTCTTTTCCTTCAAAGTGCCCGACGACATCACGATCCGCACCTTTCCCAAGGTCGCGTCCTTCGGGGCCAGGGCGGGGCGGGGAAACGACCTCTTCCTCAGTCC
>CAYMMC010000607.1:0-2376 GCA_964391125.1 uncultured Akkermansia sp. | reverse complement strand
ATCGACGGGCATGCGTGCGACCGCCGCCAGTTCATGACCACTTCCGGCCTGGCCTTGTTCGGCGGCCTGCTGGGGACCGAATCCTCATCCGCCCAGGTGACGGACCTGAAGAACGGCTGGAAGCTGAGGATGGGGCACGCCCAGACCCCCGAGGAGGCCATCGCCGAGCTGGAGGCCTTCAAAAAGGCCACGCCCGACTTGGCCAGTTGGGAAAAGCGCAAGGCGGAGATCCGCCGGGGCATGCTGGAGGGCGCCCGCCTCTCGGAGATGCCGGAAAAGCCGCCCCTGGACCCTGTCTACTCCAACAAGAGAGAGTATGAGGGCTACACTGCGGAAAGCGTCCACATCCGCAGTTGGCCGGGTTTCTACATCACGGGGACCCTCTACCGCCCCCTGGGCCTGGAGGGGCCCTTTGCCGGCGTCGTCTCGGCCCACGGCCACGGCGGGCGCTTCCTGCCCTCCCGCCAGACCCGCTGCGCCGTGCTGGCGCGGATGGGGGCGGTGGTGTTCCACTACGACATGGTCGGCTACGGCGATTCGAAGGAGGCCGGATGGGGCCACGGCAAGGTGCCGGAGATCCTGCGCATGACGATCTGGAACAGCATCCGTGCGCTCGACTTCGTGGAGTCCCTCGAGGACGTCGACCCCAAGCGCATCGGCATGACGGGCAATTCCGGCGGAGCCACCCAGACCTTCATGACCGCCGCGCTGGACGAACGCATCGCGGCGGCGGCCCCGAGCTGCCAGGTGTCGGCGCATTTCTTCGGCGGCTGCCCTTGCGAGAGCGGCATGCCGGTGCACTGGGGGCCCTACCACAAGACCAACAACGCGGAGATCGCGGCGATGGCGGCGCCCCGCCCGCAGCTCGTGATCTCGAACGGCGCGGACTACACCAAGTTCACCCCCGAGGTGGAGTTCCCCTACATCCAGCACGTCTACAGCCTCTACGGCGCAGCGGACAAGGTGGTCAACGCCCACTTCCCGCTGGAGGGCCACGACTTCGGTCCGAGCAAACGCCTCGCCGCCTATCCCTTCTTCATCCGCCACCTCGGGCTGGACAGCCTCCGGGTCTGGGCCAAGGAGGAGCAGATCGACGAGACCTTCGCCAAGGTCGAGGCCATGGAGGACATGCTGGTCTTCAACGACCGGAACCCCTGGCCGGAGGACGCCGCGGCGCCGAACTCCCCCCTGCCCTTCTGAGCGCGCGGGGGGATGCGCGGCGGCGGGCCCGTCCCCGCGCCGGTTCAGCGCTTCTTCTCGATCACGGCGTAGGCGTTGTGGTTGTGGATCGATTCGAAGTTCTCCGCTTCGACCCGATACCAGGCGATGCCCTCCTGCGCCTCCGAGGCGGCGGCGACGTTGCGGACCAAGTCCTCGACGAAGACGGGATTGTCGTAGGCCTGCTCGGTCACGTGCTTCTCGTCGGGGCGCTTCAGCACGCTGTAGAGCTCGCAACTGGCGCAGCGCTCGACGAGGCGGACGAGATCCTCGATCCAGATCGGCCTCCGGGCGAAGCGGACCGAGTAGGTCACGATGCCGCGCTGGTTGTGCGCCCCCCGCCGGCTGATCGCCTTGGAGCAGGGGCAGAGCGTCGTCACGGGAACGAGCACGGTCACGACGAAGTCCTGCGCCTCGCGCGAGGCGTCCACCTCGAAGACGACCTCGTAGTCCATCATGCCCTCGAGGCCGCTCACCGGCGCCGGCTTCTTCAGGAAGAAGGGAAAGCGGAACTCGACGTGCGCCCGGCTCGCGTGGAGGCGGCCGAGCAGCTCGGAGGGGATGCCGGACATGCTGTGGACGTCGAGGACGGGGCCGTGGGAGTTCAGCACCTCGAGAAAGCGGCTCATGTGGGTGCCCTTGTAGTGCTCGGGCAGGTCGACGGCCATGGAGATGGTCGCCACGGTGCCTTGCTCCGAGTCCGCCTTGTCGCGGATCCGCAGGGGATAGCGCAGGCTCTTCACCCCGACTCGGTCGATGGGGAGCTTGCGGGAATCGGCTTGGTTCTGGATGTCGGTCAGGTTCTCCATGTCGAAAAAGCCCCGGGAGGCGTTCCCGGGGCTTCTTCGGCGGCTGACTCTCGCCCGGGGGCGGAACTAAACGTCCTTACCACGCGGGGTTCAAGTGCCACTTGGAGGCGAAAGGCTCCAGCTCCGGCCTCATCGGCCAGTGGTCGGGCTGGGGCTCGATCCCCTCGTGGCGGGTGCTGGCGCCCTTCAGCTCCATGCAGCCCTCGTTGTTCCCGATCTCGAAGATGGCCTCGACCTCCTCCGCGCCGAGGGTGGCGTCGGGCAGGGCGGCGAACTCCGCGACCTTGTCCTCGATGGGGCGGGCGCCCTCCCCGGCCTCCTGGATGAAGGTGGGGCCGACCGCCTTCAC
>CAYMMC010000606.1:0-2380 GCA_964391125.1 uncultured Akkermansia sp. | reverse complement strand
CCACCCCATTCCCGCCGCAGATGCGCCAGTCCCGCCGGGAGGGCTCCGGGCGCGGTCCTCGTCGCGGGTGCGACAGGGGTGCGCCCCTCCTGCCTGCCGAAGCGATTTTCCCCGCTTGCAAAGCCGCCGGGCCTGCCCTACAGTCCGCGCTCCACCGAACCCACGCCTTTCCAGCCATGTCCCAGCATTCCAGCCTCAAGAAGTCCAGCACCGTCGGCGCGAAGCGCAGCGTCCTGAAGCGCTTCGAGCGCGTCAAGCTGATGCAGAAGCGGGGACAGTGGCCCGAAGGCCGCTCCCCCATCGGCCTTCCCAAGACGACGCCGGAGGCCTGACCGCCCCGCGCCGCACTCCATGGACTCCCCGGCGGACAAAGGCGTTCGCCTGAATCGCTTTCTCGCTTCCTGCGGGGTCGGGTCCCGCCGCGCCTGCGACGAGTACATCGTCCAGGGCAGAGTCGAGCTGAACGGCAAGATCGTCGTCGAGCTGGCCTCGCGCGTCCTGCCGGGCGACCACGTCAAGTTCGACGGCAAGCTCCTCCGCGAACAGGCGCCCCTGACGCTCGTCCTCAACAAGCCCCGCCAGTTCCTCTGCACGAAGAGCGACCCGCAGGGGCGCGACACGATCTACCAACTCCTCCCCAAGACCTTCGCGAAGCTGCACTACGTCGGACGGCTCGACTACGACAGCTCGGGGCTCCTCCTGATGACCAGCTCGGGCGACCTCACCGAGCGGCTCACCCACCCCCGCTACCACGTCGAGAAGGAATACGAGGTGCAGATCGACCGGCCCTACGATCCGGAATCGACCGCCCGCCTCCTCGAGGGCATTCCCCTGACCGAAGGGCTCGCCCGTGCCGAACGGATAGAGCTCGACGGAAAGCGACGCCTCCGCATCGTCCTCACCCAGGGCTACAACCGCCAGATCCGGCGGATGCTCTCGAAGCTCGGCTACAAGGTGGTCCGCCTGGAGCGCGTCCGCATCGGCGGTCTCGTCCTCCCCGACCTCTCCACCGGCGACTACCGCATCCTCTCGCCGCGCGAGATCGAGACGGCCTGTGCCAATCCAGCGCCGCGGAAGCGGCGCAAGCCGCGCCCGGACAGGGGGGGCGGCCCCCGCTGATCGCGGTCTGCGGACGACGCTCCGCCAGCCGACCACAAGCCGGGAGGGAGGCCCAAGGCCGCGCTCTCAACGCCCCTCCGAGAGCGCGAGCAGGATCGCCTTCTGCGCGTGAAGACGGTTCTCGGCCTGCTGGAAGATCTCGTCGGCCCGCTCCTCGAACAGCGCTGCGGAGATCTCCTTGTCGCGGTAGGCGGGCAGGCAGTGCTGCACGATGGCGCCGGGATTGGCCATGCCGACGAGCCGTTGGTTGATCTGGTAGGGCGCGAGGATCTTCAGGCGCTCCTCCGCCTCGGCCTCGCGGCCCATGCTGACCCAGGTGTCGGTGTAGAGCACGTCGGCCCCGCGGGCGGCGGACTCGACGTCCTCGGTCAGGGTCACCGGGGCCTCGCCGAGACGCTCCATGAAGGCTCCGTCGGGTTGGAAGGCCCCGGGAGCGGCGACGACGAGCTCGAAGCCGAGCCGCTTCGCGGCCCAAGCCCAGGAGCGGCCCATGTTGCAGTCCCCGTCGCCGAAGAAGACGACCTTCTTCCCCTCCCAACCGCCGAGCCGCTCGCGGATGGTGAGGAGGTCGGCGAGGATCTGGCAGGGATGCTCCTCGTCGGTGAGCGCGTTGATCGTGGGAATCCGCCCGTATTCGGCGAAATCGACGACGTCCTGCTGGTCGTAGGTGCGGATGATGGCGCCGTGGACCATGCGGCCGAGGACGCGGGCGGTGTCGCGGATCGGCTCGCCCCGCCCGAGCTGGATGTCGTTCGCGTTGAGAAAGAGCGGGCGCGCCCCCAGCTCCGTCAAGCCGACCTCGAAGCTGACCCGGGTGCGGGTCGAGGACTTCGTGAAGATCATCGCCCAGGTCTCCCCGAAGAGCTCGGTTCCGATGCGGCCGCACTGCCGCTCCATCTTGAGCTCGATGGCGTGCTCGACGAGCAAGGAAATCTCGTCCGCGCTCAGATGCTCGATTCCGAGGAGGTGCTTCATGGTCTTGTCAGGGTTGTCGCATAGGTATCCCGCCCACCGGCGTCAGGATAAGGAGTCCGTCCGGCAAATGGCGACGGAATTTCGCAAAGCGCTTCCGGCAGACCAGCTTTCCCGCTGCTGCGCCGGGGCTTGGGAAAGCCCCGTTCCTTGCGGCTCCGCATCCGTCCGGGAGAACCAAGGAAGGGCGCTTTCCCAAGCGCCCCCCGGAAGCCGCGGGCGCGGAAGCGGGGAAGGATTCCGGTTCGCTCCCACGTCCGTCCGATTTCCATCCGTGTGCGTCCGTGTT
>CAYMMC010000605.1:0-2386 GCA_964391125.1 uncultured Akkermansia sp. | reverse complement strand
GCTCTCCTCGAACGGCCCATCCACATCCGCGGGATACCAGATGAAGTGCCCGATTCCGAGCGAGGGAAAATCCTCCCCGGCATTCCACGATGTGAGCCCCTCGACGGTGCCGCCGCATTCGTTCTGCCAGATCTTGCGCCCGATCGCGGCGGCGGCGGCTTCGTCCAGAGGGATGCCCGAAGGCGCTCCGGAGACAAAGGGCTCGTCGACGGAGACGCAACCCTGTGCCGCGAGAAGGAGCATGGTCAAAAGCGCGGCAGGGCGAAAAGAGGAGGATCGCATTGCCAAAGGTCGCTAATAAATATGGAAAATCAAATTAAGCGCAAAAAACATTTTGATAATTTCTATAATAAATGTTACTTTTTATAAATTCCTCCTCCACCCGCTCCTCGCTGAAATTCCGTTCATGGACCCCGATTACGATGTCACCTTCGATCCCGCCGCGGAATCGTCGTCGAGCGGAGCGAAAGGCCGCTTCCTCGATTCCCTCGGCTTCGACGAGGGATTCCTCTTCGGCGCCGAAGCGGAGCCGATCTCGGCGGGCGAGGACGACGACGGCGTCGTCTTGTCCTCCCAGCCCGAAGACTTCGATCCGTCGCCTGCGGACTTCGGCGCAGCCCGAGAGGCCTCCTTCTCGTCCTGGGGACTCCAGTCGCCGTGCACCGACGGCGCCAGGGAGCCAGTCCCCGATCCCGCCCCGATCGACGGACTTCCGTCGGCGCCGCAAGGGCGACCCGAAGAGGCCGAGACCTCGACCGAAGAGGATCGCCTGCGGCTCGACTGCCCCGAATGCGGTGGATCGTTGCTGCTGGAAAACCGCCATCTCGGAATCGAGGGCGCGTGCGTCTGGTGCCATGCCCCCCTCGTCGCGGCCGCCTCGGGGCGGGATGGATCGGTCCGGATTTTTCCCATTCTTGGAACCAAGGGCGAAGCCCCGCCGCCCGCCGACGCGACCGAGGAGACCGCCCTTCCGGAAGAAGCCCACGAAACGTCCACCCTCGTCTCGGAATCCTCCGGAGCCGATTGGACCTTCTACTCGCCGGAGCCGGTGGCCGAGGAGCTGGAGGAGCCGCCCGCCCCGTCGCCCGGAACCGAGCCGGAAGGGGCGCTTGGGTCGGCGCCCGAGTCGGAAAGCCAGTTCGCCGCCCCGCCCGATCCGCTCGACCTCGATTCACTCTACCAATCCGACGGCTTCGTGCCCCCGAAGGGCGGGCGCCCGTCCCACGGTTGGGGCGAGCCGACTCCGCCAAATCCCTCGTTCGACGTGAACTTGGCGGAGGCGCCTTCTCCCCTCGGCGATTTCGCCAGTCCGTCGCCCTGGGGACCGCCGAGCGGTCCCGGCGACGAGGCCGCCCACGCCGCGGTCGATCCGCATCAGCTCCCGACCGCGCCTTCCGGCGGGCCTTCGGTCGAACGCCCAGATGCCGCGCCGACGTGGGAGCCCGACTTCGGGAGCACCCCGACCACGCCGCCGCAGGAGCCCTCCCCCGCCTTTTCGGCCGGCCCGGCGCCGGAGGCCATGGACGAAGCCCCGGCCGGCTTCCGCCCCGCCTTCGGGACGGGTTCGGCGCCGGACCCCGGCGGGTTCGCATCGGGCTTCCCCTTCGCTCCCGCCCATCAAGCCCCTGCGCCCGTCGGCGACGCCGGCTTCTCCTTCGGTTCCGCTGCAAGCGCCCCTGCGGTCGAAAGTCCGGAGAACGCCGGGTTCGGATCCCCATCCGGATTCGGATCCGCATCCGGATTCGGACCGGGAGGCTCCGGGGCCACCCAAGCGACGTCCTCCCTGCCCTGGGGGCCGCCCATCGCCGACGAAGCTCCGGAGATGCTCCCCTCCGGCGACGCGTCCGCCCCCGCCCCCGCCCTCGCGCCTGCGGAACCGGCGCCCGCCTTCCCCGCCTTCGGCTTCGGCGAGGCGAGCGTCCCTCATTCGGAGGCCTCCCCTTCTTCTCCGTTCTCCTCCTTCTTCCAAACTGCCGCCGCCGAGCCCCCGCAGCCGGTCGCCGCGCCCCAGGCAGCGGAGCCAGCCACCGAAGCGCCCGCGCCGACGGTGGTCTCCCAGCCGCTCGGACCGAGGCCGAAGCCTCCCGTGCGGAAGGGCTTCCTCGTCCTCATGGTCGTGATCGTCGGCTTCGCCTGCGGTGCGGCCTTGGCCACCTTCGTGCTGCCCGTGGACCGCTACGTGGCGGCGACCCGCGCCTTCCTCGAAGCGAAGCTCGCCCCCGCCGCCCCCGCCGCGCCGGTCGCGATGCCCGCCGCCACCGATGCTCCGGTCGGCGGCGGCCGGCCTTGACAAAGCCCCAGACTCAACCCGCATGGTCGAGACAGGCCGCGTCCATCGGGCGTGGATCGGATGCCCTTTGGGCGCTCGACCGAAGTCATACGACGC
>CAYMMC010000604.1:0-2389 GCA_964391125.1 uncultured Akkermansia sp. | reverse complement strand
GGGCAGCTCTCCCCCGGATTGACGGTGCGCGAGGCCTTCCGCGAAGTCCTCTCGGGCTGGATGCGCCGCGCCACGCGGGAGGAACGGGCAAAGCGCGTCGAGGCCGCCATGATCGCCTGCGGCCTGCCGGAGGCGGTCCAGGACCTCTATCCGGCGGAGCTCGACGCGGTCGAACGCCAGCAGGTGGCTCTGGTCCGGGCCTTGCTGCCCGGCCCCGAGCTGCTCGTCTGCCGGGGCTTCGCCGAAGGGCTCGACGCGGTGCAGCGGGCCGAGCTGCTCCACCGCCTCCGCCACGTCCGGGAGGAGTTCGGCCTGGCGCTACTGGTGCTCGTCGACGACCTTGCCGCCGCCCACCGCCTCGCCGACGAGCTCGCCGTGCTCCATCGGGGGCGCTTGGTCGAGCGCGGTCCCGCCGAGGAGCTGGTGCGGCAGCCGGCCCACGAACACACCCGCCGCCTCGTCGCCTGCGCGGCCTGAACCTCGCCGAATCCTCCATGACGCCTCTCTTCCGCAAGTTTCTCGGGCTGAACTGGCTGCTCTTCGCCAACATCGCCGCCCTCGCCATCTTCGGCGTTTCGGCGATCTACAGCGCCTGCTGGATGCGCGAGCAGCCGGGCCTGGCGGACAAATGGCGCGACCAGGTCTATTGGATGCTCCTCGGGCTGGTCTTCTTCTTCGGCGCGGCCCTGGTCGACTACAAGTGGGTGCGCCGCCTCGGTCTGCCCTTCTACTTGCTCGCCACGGGGCTGCTCGTCTACACCACCTACTTCGGGGCGGAGATCAACAACACCCGGGCCTGGCTCGACCTCGGCTTCATGCTGGTGCAGCCCTCTCAGATCGCCATCGCGGGGGGGCTGCTGCTGCTGGCGGTCGCGCTCAGCACGCTCCACCGCATTCACCCCGTCTTCCGCAACCCCTTCGTGCGGCTCTTCGCCACGGGGGCGATCGCCCTGGTCCCCTTCGCCTTCGTGCTGCTGCAGGGCGACTTCGGCTCGGCCATCGTCTGGGTGCCGGTCTACGGGGCCATGGTCCTGATCGCGAACATCCCGATCCGCTACCTCGTGGTCATCGTCCTCTGCGTCACCATGTTCCTGCCCTTCGCCTTCTTCTTCGGGCTGAAGGACTACCAGAAGAAGCGGATCACGACCCAGATCGAGATGCTGCAGGGCAAGAAGGTGAACATCCGCGCGGAGGCCTACAGCGCCTACAACAACCTCCTCGCCATCGGCAGCGGCGGCTGGAGCGGGAAGGGCTTCAAGAACCCCGACACGGTCAACAACAAGGGCTTCATCTCGCCCGACACGGCCATCAACGACTTCATCTTCCCCGTCCTCGCCGAGGAGCACGGCTTCCGCGGCAGCGTCCTCATGCTGGGCGGCTTCCTGCTGCTGCTGATGCAGTGCCTCCACGTCGCCTTCTACAGCCGCGACCTCACGGGACGGCTCCTCGTCGTCGGCGTCGTCGGCCTGCTCTTCGCCCACATCTACCAGAACGTGGGAATGAACCTCCTCATCATGCCGATCACGGGGATCCCGCTGCCGCTGATCAGCTACGGGGGCACCTTCACCGTCGTCGTCCTCTTCCTCCTCGGCATGGTCCAGAGCGTCTGGGTCCACCGCAGCGATCCCGAGGCGGGGAAACCGAGGGAATCGCTGCAGGTGGAGCATCTGGACTGAGCCGGACAAGCGGGCGGAAAGGAGGCCGGGAGCGAGGCGGCGGGACGGGAAGTCGGACGAACTTGGGATTGAACCTCGCGCCGCGTCCGTGTAGGAAGAAGGTCTGTCCGAACCCAGCCATGATCGAAGCCCGCCAACTCACCAAACGCTACGCCGGCCGCACCGCCGTCGACCGCGTCTCCTTCGAGGTGGGGAAGGGGGAGATCGTGGGCTTCCTGGGACCGAACGGAGCGGGGAAGAGCACGACCCTGCGGATGCTGACCTGCTTTCTCTCCGCCAGCGAGGGCAGCGCGACGGTGGCGGGCTACGACATCTACGAGGATTCCGTCGAAGTGCGCCGCCGCATCGGCTACATGCCGGAGAACGTGCCGCTCTATCCCGACATGCGCGTCGGCGAATACCTGCGCTTCCGCGCCCGGATCAAGGGGCTCGACCGCCACGGGACCCGCGCCGCCGTGGGGGAGGCGATGGACATCTGCGGGCTCGCCTCGGTCGAACGAAGCATTATCGGGACCCTGTCCAAGGGCTACCGCCAGCGCGTCGGGCTCGCCGACGCGCTCGTCCACGACCCCGAGCTGCTCATCCTCGACGAACCGACCAACGGCCTCGACCCGGGCCAGATCCGCCAGTCGCGCGACCTGATCCGCCACCTCGGCGAGCGCCACACCATCCTGATTTCGACCCACATCATCTCCGAGGTGGAGATGACCTGC
>CAYMMC010000603.1:0-2395 GCA_964391125.1 uncultured Akkermansia sp. | reverse complement strand
TACGTCGATGCGGGCGGGGACGTCTCGCTCGCCGGCGGCGGCGGGGCGAACTCCTACTCGCAAATCGGCCACGGCGGCGGTCGCCAGGGCGGGCATTTCGAGGGGGCCGTGACCCTCCTTTCCGGCGGCACCGTGGAAGCCCGCGGCGGCAGCGGCGACACCAGCTCGACCCAGATCGGCCACGGTGGCCGCAACGCCGCTCTCTCCTCCATCGGACCCGGCGACATCCTCGTCGAAGCCGCCGGGGACATCCTCCTCTTCTCCGGAACCCGAGACTACAGCGGCTCCAAAATCGGGCACGGCAACCACAATCAGAAACTGTCGAGCTTTGCGGAAAGTTCCGTCGAGGTGACCGCCGGACGTCACATCCGCCTCGTCTCCCCGCAATTCGACACCTTCACCAACACCCTCTATGCCGGCACCCAGATCGGCCACGGAGGCTATGCCGCCATCGTGGGCACGGTGCCCTCCACGCAGGGATACAGCGGCGATCTCACCGTAACCGCCGGCGGCAAACTCGACCTGATCGCCGGGAAGAACGGTCGCAGCTATCTCTGGTCGCTCATCGGCCACACCTCGTATTTCAATTCGTCGGGGCAGCACTCCGGCAACATCACCGTGACGACGGGAACGGCGGCCGGTCTCGATGACTACGGGGTCACTCTGCGCGGGCCGAGCAGCGACTTTTCCGGGGCCAACAACACGTCCTACTACAGCTTCGCCGCCATCGGCCACCGAGGACACAGCAACAGCACCGGCACCTACTCCACCGGCCTCGGCGGCGACATCCTCGTCGACGTGGTCCGCGGCGGCGTCACCCTCGAGAGCGGCAATGGCTTGGTCACCCCCGACATCCGCCTGCACGGCGCCCAGATCGGACACGGAGGCTATGCGGCCGACCACCTCGGCTATGGCCTGACCGGTTCGGTCCGGGTCCTCGCCCAAAGCGACATTCTCCTGCGCGCGGGCACTTCGCGCTACGCCGCGGTGGTCATCGGACACGGGGGCTCCAGCTCCTTCGGACCCATGGGCGGCGCCGACGAAGTCATCGAAGTCATTTCCCGGGAAGGGAGCCTGGAGCTCGATTCGACCGTGGCCTCCACCACCGGGGGCGGCGTCTTCATCGGTCACGGTTCGTCCAACTCGACCTCCGGCACGAGGCAAGGCGACATCCTCGTCGACGTGGCGGGCGAAATCTCCCTCGTGGGAAATCTGTCGACCATCGGCCATCGCACCAGCACCTCGGGAGGCATCACCAACTCCGACCTCACCATCCGGGCCCGCTCCATGGACACCGCTTCCGGGGATTCGGGCAGCGGTCTCCTTCGCCTCCCCTCCTTCCTTGGCGCTTCCCTTTCGGCCCATCTCAACGCGGGCCATGTCAGCCTCGTCGGGACGGGCAGCGAAGGCATCGAAATGGGCGCGGGCATCGCCTCGAACTCGGTCTTCGACCTCAACTTGCTCTCCCGTTCCCACCTCTCCGTCCTCGCCAACCTCGTCAACCAAGGGAGCGGCGACATCCATCTCGTCGCCGGCTGGAACCCCGCCTCGCTCGCCTTCCATCCTGTCGGGGAAACCCTCCCCCCGGCCGCCGGATCGCCCGACTATCGCGAATACTGGATCCGCGACCTCGACGCCAATCCCGAGCTGCTCGCCGCGGCGGGCGCCTACGGAAACGGGGGCGGCGTCCTCACGATCGGCTCCGCCGCCCAGAGCGGGGCCGTGCGCGTCGGCACGCGCCTCGGCGACCTCGTCGCCGCCGGCCACGCCGTGAACCTCCACGGCGGCAGCGGCGCCGGCGCCGCGACCCAGCTCGGCTTCCGCCCCGGGGCCACCAACCAGGGAGCCGACGGCAACATCCACCTCCATGTGAAGTCGGGCGGACTTCTCCTCCAAGCCGGCGGCGGCAGCGGCAGCCACGCCCAGATCGGACACGGCGGCAACGGCAGCACCGACGGCAACCACCACCTCGGCGACATCTCGGTCCACTTCTCCGAACAGGGCGACGTCTCCGTGCTCGGCGGAGGCGTCAACGCCTATGCCCAGATCGGACACGGCGGCCTCAGCCTCTCCGCCACCCACCGCGGCGACATCTTCATCGGCGGCCAGGCCGGCGAGGTCCTTCTCCAATCGGGCACCTCCTACGCCTACACCCAGATCGGACACGGCGGCGGCAACGTCGGCTCCACCACCTACAAGGGCGGCAACGCCAGCGGCAGCGTCTGGATCGAATCCGCCGGCAAGGTGACCGTCAGCGCCGGAGGCCAAGGCGCCTACTCGCAGATCGGCATGGGCGGGCTCGTCAACAACAACGGGAACTACGGCCTCGCCGGAGACCGCACCGTCGTCATCGCGGAGGACGGCATCGAACTCTCCGGCGGCACCACCGCCTGGG
>CAYMMC010000602.1:0-2408 GCA_964391125.1 uncultured Akkermansia sp. | reverse complement strand
CGGAGTGCTTTCGGGCGTCGTCCTCGGATTCGCCCACACCATGGGCGAGTTCGGCGTCATCCTGATGGTCGGCGGGAACATCCCCGGCGTCACCAGAACGCTCTCCATCGCGATCTACGACGACGTGCAGGCGATGAACTACGCCGAGGCCGGGCGCACCGCGCTGTGGCTCGTCGGCTTCGCCTTCGCCAGCCTCTGCCTCGTCGCGACCCTCAACCGCCGCCCACTGAGCGCATGAGCGGAGATCTCGTCGCCGACTTCGCGATGCGCCATCGCGGCGGCCCCCGCATCGCCGGACGCTTCCGCCTGCCGATGGGGCGCCGCCACGTCGTCGCCCTGACCGGCCCCTCCGGCGCGGGAAAGACAACCTTGCTCCGCTGCCTCGCCGGCCTGGAGCGCCCCGCCGAGGGCTTCATCCGCGCCGGCGGGGAGGTCTGGTTCGACGCGGAGCGCTCCATCTCCCTCGGACCCCAGTCCCGCGACGTCGGATTCCTCTTCCAGGACTACGCGCTCTTCCCCCACCTGCGGGTCGCCGCGAACATCGCCTATGGCCTGCGCCATCTCGCCAAGGCCGAGCGCGAGGCGCGCGTCGGCGAACTGCTCGACCGCTTCGGCCTCTCGGGACTCGGCGGACGCCGCATCCGCGAGATTTCCGGCGGACAGCAGCAGCGCGTCGCCCTCGCCCGCGCCCTCGCGAGGAAGCCGCGCCTGCTCCTGCTCGACGAACCGCTCTCGGCGCTCGATCCCGACCTGCGGACGGAGCTCCGCCGGGAACTCGCGCAACTCCTCGCCGGCCTCGCCATTCCCACCGTGTTCGTCACCCACGATCCCGCCGAGGCGGAGGAGCTGGCCGACGAGACGCTCGCCGTGCCGATGCGGACGTCCGGAACCGGCACTGCCGCCCCGACCGGCTGAACGAACGAAGCTCCGGGCCGGTCAGGTCAGCTTCCGCTACCGATGAAGGGAGTCTTCTGCGCGGAGCCTTCGGAGGCGTCCCGCCGGAGCGCGTGGAGCGGCGCCTCGATCCGGTAGAGCGGAAACGCGAAAAAT
The DNA here is from genome assembly GCA_964391125.1 of uncultured Akkermansia sp. GTDB lineage: Bacteria > Verrucomicrobiota > Verrucomicrobiia > Verrucomicrobiales > DEV007 > Arctic95D-9. The sequence continues at coordinate 1,358 of CAYMMC010000602.1, read as the reverse complement.
TCCCCGATTCTTCGTTTTCCTTCGCCGAATCTTCCCTATGGTGTCGCCGTGAGCGAAAGCTATCAGGTCTTTGCCCGGAAATACCGCCCCCGCACCTTCGACGACGTGCTGGGGCAGGACCACGTCGTGCAGACGCTGCGCAACGCCATCGAGCAAGACCGCCTCGCCCACGCCTACCTGTTCGTGGGGCCTCGCGGCACGGGCAAGACCTCGACCGCCCGCATTCTCGCGAAGGCCCTGAACTGCCCCGGCGGGCCGAAGGCCGACTTCGATCCCGACGACCCGGTCTGCCGCGAGATCGGGGAGGGGGCCAGCCTCGACGTGCTCGAGATCGACGGCGCCTCCAACAACGGCGTCGAGCAGGTCCGCGAACTGCGCGAGACGGTGAAGTTCTCCCCCATCTCGGGCAAGTTCCGCATCTACTACATCGACGAGGTCCACATGCTCTCGAACGCGGCCTTCAACGCCCTCCTCAAGACGCTGGAGGAGCCGCCGCCCCACGTGAAGTTCCTCTTCCCGACGACCGAGCCGCAGAAGATCCTGGCGACGATCATCAGCCGCTGCCAGCGATTCGACCTGCGCCGCATTCCCACGGCGACGATCGCCTCCCACCTCCTCCACATCGCCGAGAAGGAGGGGCTGCGGCTGAGCGAGGCCGCCGCCTTCTCCATCGCCAAGGGGGCCGAGGGCGGGATGCGCGACGCCCAGTCCATGCTCGACCAGCTCGTCGCCTTCTGCGGCGAGACGATCGAGGAGCGTGACGTCTCCGACATTTTCGGCTTCAACTCGGCGGAATCCGTCGCGGAGCTGGGGGCGATGGTGCTGGGCCGCGACAACTCCGCCGCCCTCGCCCGCATCCACGAGCAGGCCGAGGCGGGCAAGGACCTCTCGCGCCTGCTCGGCGACCTCATCGGGCATTTCCGCAACGTGCTCGTCGCGAAGGTCGATCCCGCCGCCGCAGGCGGGGAGATGCCCCAGGAGATCCTCGACAGCATCCGCCAGCAGGCCGAGGGCGTGGAGACGCAACGGCTTCTGAAGGTGATCGACCTCTTCGCCGAGACCGACGCCCGGATGAAGTGGGCGGTGAACAAGAAGCTGCATTTCGAGGTCGGCGCCATCAAGGCCATCCAGGTGCTGGGCGAGGCCAATCTCGACGACGTCATCGCGATGGTCTCGACCGCCGCCACGGCGGCGGAGGGGCTGGGGGGGGGCGCCGCGCCCGCGCCGCAGCGCGCTGCCCCGCCCGCCAGAGACATCGCGTCGGCGAAGGAGTCCGCGCCGAAGCGGGAGTCCCCGCCCGAACCGGTCCGGGCCGCCGAGACCGCAGCTCCCGGGGAGGAGCCGCCCCCGCCTCCGCC
>CAYMMC010000601.1:0-2410 GCA_964391125.1 uncultured Akkermansia sp. | reverse complement strand
GACCGACCTCGAATCCGATCCCGACGTGCGGATCTACCTCATCGCCGGCAGCCAGCATCTCGACGGAGCCGACGACATCGAGGCGAAGGGCAGCGCCCGCCATTCCCTCAACCCCATCAAACACCGAGGCCCCGTCCTCCGCGCCCTCCTTGCCGCCCTCGACGGCTGGATCCGCGACGGCGACGAACCGCCCGCGAGCCGCCATCCCCGGATCGACGACGGCACCCTCGTCGATCTCGCGGCCTTCCGGGAGAAGTTCCCCGCCATTCCCGGGATCGAAGCCCCCGCCCAGGTCTACCGCCCCCTCCGGCTCGATCCGGGGCCGCGCTGGGAAAGCGAAGGCATCGCCGACCAGGTGCCGCCGAAGACGGGCGAGCCCTACGCCGCCCTCGTCCCCGCCGTCGATGCCGACGGCAACGAACTCGCCGGCATCCGCCTGCCCGAGGTCGCCGCCCCCCTCGGCACCGCCACCGGATGGAACCTCCGCGACGAGTCCTACGGCGACGGAGGCGTTCTCGCGGGCCTTGCCGGCGCCTGGTTCCCCTTCGCCAAAACGAAGGCGGAGCGCGAGGCCCAGGGCGACCCGCGCCCCTCCCTCGAGGAGCGCTACGGAGACCGCGGCGGCTACCTCGAGGCCGTGGCGGGCGCCCTCCTCGAATGGCATGGCGGCGGCTACCTTCTCGACGAGGACGTGACCCGCCTGCTGGAACGGGCCGCGACGGCCTGGGGCGAGGAGTAGGGTCTCGTCGTCGGGGCCGGCTCCGAACTTGCCCCCGACGCACGCGATCCGCCTCCGGCAGGGGGCGAACCGACAGCTCAATAGAATCCCGCCATGATGGGCTCAAGTTTCGAAAGCCAGATGAAAGCATCACGCTCAACGTCGCTCCGGTCATGGTTCGCGGGACTCATCCTGGGCATTTCCGGTTTGGCTCCGGCGCAAGAGCCCGTTCACTCCTATTCGGGCGATGGATGGCTCCTGACGGTGGTCACGATGGACGAGGAAACGGGCGAGGTCTCCGGTGAGATTTCCTTTGCGGACCGAAAAGCCGCCTATCGCGGCACCATCTTCGAAAGGGGAGGGCAGGAATCGGCCTCATGTGTCTATCTCCTCGATGACGACCAATATCGGTTCGAGGTCGACATCCATGCGGACGACACCTTGACCCTGAATATCAATGGAGGGTTCCACCGCCTCTTCCCCGGCGCCGGGGCGGCAGGAGGAACGCCCGCTTCGGCGTCCGGGGGCCAGGCGCAGGAGATGTCGCCCAACCCGTCCGAGCCTTCGCACCGAAGCGCCGCCTCCGTGGAAACGGGGGCGGCCTCCCTCCCGGAGCAGCTTGCCCTCAAAATGGTGAGCTTCCCCGACGTCACCATGGGAGGAGTCCCCGCCTACACGATGCTGATCCCTCAAGAATGGAAATCCGAAGGCTATATCGAATGGAGCACCTCCGAACCCGTGTATCCCCATCCCAGGGTGAGGGTCACGGGGCCCGATCTCGTCAAGATCTCCTTTGTTCCGACGATGAGCTTTTTATATTCCGAGGCAGATGCCGTTCCCGGCTTCCCGAAGCCTCCCGTCGTCGGGATTCCAGCCCCGAGCCACGTCGGCAACTGGCTGGTGGAGCACATCCGCGAGAATTCCCCCCACAAGGACGTCCGCCTGATCTCGGATGTCCGGGACGGGCAGGCCGAGGCGAGCCTAGCGGAAGTCCAGCGGCAATTGGGGGGCACGAGGAATCAAAATGCCTCCAACACCAGCCACGTCGTCACCTACGCCTACACCGCGGATGGCCAGGAAGTCTTGGAGGAAACCCGGCTGATCTACACCCGGTTCCCCGAAGAGCGAATCCAGAACATGCGATCGCAGGTCTGGATGATCTACGTCACCAGCCTCGTCTCGTCCCGTGCGGATCGCTTCGAGCATTATAGGCCGATGCTCCTCGGCTACGCTGCCTCGTTCAAGTCGACGCCAAAATGGTGGAATCAGATGATGCAGCTCCGCCGCCAGATCTTCAACGCATACGCGGGCCAGGTGGCGGCGGCGATCGCCGAGCGGGGCCGCCACTACGACCAGATCAGCTCGGAGCAATATCGGGCATGGAAGCAGCAGACGAGCGACGACCGCTCCCACCGCAGGCACATCCAATCCATCTACGAGGTGCAGGACTACCAGGACAGCAACGGCGGCACGGTCGAGCTGCCCATCCATTACAAGCATGTCTTCAGCGATGGCGGGGGCAATTACATTCTGAGCAACCGCTACAATCCTCCCGGAGGCCCCTATCGGGAAATCCAACCGCTTCGCTGAGACCGCGCCTCTTCCGAGGCTGCCTAGATCCGGGCGGCATTCGCTCTGGTCAGGTTCACGGGGACGTTCATGACGAAAAATTCCGCCGACCGGCTTGACTAT
>CAYMMC010000600.1:0-2410 GCA_964391125.1 uncultured Akkermansia sp. | reverse complement strand
AGGAGAAAGCCGGGGCGGAATTCGCCTACGCCGAGCTGCGCGAGGCGGGCGCGGTGGCGGAGCGCCGCGACATCGAGGACCTCGGCGCGACCCAGCTCCGTTTCGCCAACCAGGTCCGCGCCAACCTCAAGGTCACGGACTTCGAGGCCAAATCCATCCAAGTGAAGGTCCGCATCGGGACGGGCCTCCTCACCGAGCCGACTCCGGGGCTCTCCCTGCTGCTCGGCGGCATCTTCACCAAGGGAGGGCTGGAAGCCCACAGCGACGACGAGCTCAAGGCGATCTTCGCGGGCAAGTCCGTCGCCGTGGGCTTCTCCGTGGACGACGACGCCTTCGTCCTCTCCGGCCGGACCACGCCCGACGCTCTCGCCGACCAGCTCGCCCTGATGCGCGCCTACGTCACGAACCCCGGCTTCCGCGAGGAGGCCGAGACCGAGTTCAAGCGCGCCCTCGACCACCTCTACCAGCAGCTCGAACGCACCCCCGGCGGCGTCGACCAGGACGAGGTGGCCCAGTTCCTCCACGGCGGCGACCCCCGCTTCGGCTATCCCGCGCGCACCGAAGTGGAGGCCCTCTCCAGCGCCCAAGCCCGCGACTGGCTGATGCCGGAGCTCGACGCCGGCTACTGCGAAATCACGCTGGTGGGCGACTTCGACGAGAAGGAGGCCGTCGGGCTCCTCGCCAAGACCTTCGGCAATCTGCCGGAGCGCGCCGCAAAAAAACCCGCCCTCGAGCAAGAGCGGGTCGTCCACTTCCCCGAAGGAGGCAGCCGGGTGTTCGAGTTCGAATCGGCGATCCCCAAGGCGATGTCCGTGGTCCACTGGCCCACCACCGACCTCTTCGACATCCGGCGGACCCGCCGGCTCGGCATGCTCTCGGCCATCCTCGACGACCGGCTCCGCGTCAAGATCCGCGAGGAGCTGGGCGACGCCTACAGCCCCTTCGCGCACAACTTCCCCAGCGACACCTGGACGGGCTACGGCTACCTCTTCGCCTCGGTCACCGTCGATCCCGGCCAGGCCGAGAAGGTCAACGGCGTCATCGCCGAAATCGCCGCCGACCTCGCCAAGGGCGACAGCATCGACGAGGACGAACTGGACCGGGCCAAGAAGCCGCAGCTCGTCTCCATCGAGGAAATGCGCCGCACCAACCGCTACTGGATGAGCAGCGTGCTGGAGGCCTCGCAGGAGCATCCCGAGCGCCTCGACTGGGCCCGCAGCTTCGTCGACGACTACCGCGACATCGGGGTCGAAGAACTCAACGCCCTCGCCAAGGAGTTCCTCAGGGCGGAGAAGCAGGTCTCGGTGGTGATCAAGCCGCGGCCGATCCCCGCGGCGGAGGCGCCTGCGGCACAGTGAAGGCGGCGGACGAACGGCGCGGCGGGCGCCGCCGCGTCCGGGAGAGGGCTCCGGACGGCTTCCCAAGCTCTCACAGGGGGTGGCGCCGCTTCATGTCCAGATAGACCAGGTTCGAAATCTCGCGGATCACGTCGGCGCGCCGCGAGATCCAGGTGCTGTAGGAGGCGTTGTTCCGCCGGGAGCTTTCGATGATGCCGACGAGCAGATAGGGGTAGCTGCGCCCATCGCGCCCCTTGGCCACGACGATGCCCATGTCGCCGCAGCACATCGCGGTGCTCCCGGTCTTGTTGTAGACCCGGGTGCCCTGGGGAACGGACTTCACCTTCGTGTAGAGCCGGTCGATGCCGGGCAGGGCCATCGTCCTGAGGATCTCGTCCGACTGGGGGAGGCGGCGGTGCCAGAGGGCGTGGAGAAAGCGCGCGTAGTCGCCTGCGGCCGCTTGGTTCCGGTAGGTCCTGCCGCCCGAGGGAATGTATTCGACGAGGCGGATCCCCTGGGAGAGCGAGGGGAAGTGGCGCTTCAGGATCGCTTCGGTCGCGGAGGGCCCTCCGGTCTGGCGCATGACCCAGTTCGTCGAGTCGTTGTTGCTCTTCTGGATCATCAGCTCCATGTGGCGCCGGGCTGTGGTGCTGTAGGTCAGCCGTCCCGCCTCGACTTCGTGGAAGTAGGCGAGGGCGAGGTAGGGCTTGATCATGCTCGCGGCCTGGAGCGGGACTTTGCCGTTGATGTTCACCAGCTCCTCCTCCGAGGCGAGGTCGTAGACCAGCCAGGCCGTTTTCTCGTCGCCGCGGATGACGCCTTTGCTGCGCAGGGATTTGATGTGGCCGTCGACCCGTCGCGTCAGGTTCGGATCGTTCGCCCGTCCATCCGGAGCGGACAGTGCGGCAGTCAAAAGAAGGAGGCCGAAAAGGCGGGCGGGCAGCGGGCTCAGTCGGGACATCATGGCGGGCGCGGAGAAGCGTCAACGGTTTTCGTTTATTGAAAATACGACAAACCTGATCATTCTCCAAGCGGAAATCCCCGGTTTTGCCGACTGTTCTTGGCAGTTCCCT
>CAYMMC010000599.1:926-2413 GCA_964391125.1 uncultured Akkermansia sp. | reverse complement strand
AGTCGCGCATGATGGTGGTCGACCGGGCCGCGGGCACCGTCGAGCACCGCCGCTTTTCGGATCTCCCCGGATATCTCGCGCCGGACGATCTCCTCGTCCTCAACGACACCCGGGTCGTCGCGGCGCGCTTCTTCTGCGACGACGGCGGCGAGCTGCTCCGGCTCGAGATTCTCGACGGGCGGCGCTGGAAATGCCTGGTGCGTCCGGGGAAGCGCTTCAAGCCGGGCCGCCGCTTCGTCGTCGGCGGCTGCGTCGGCACGGTGACGGCGGTCTGCGAGGAGGGCGGCGAGCGCATCGTCGAATTCGACCGCGCCCCCGACGAGGAGGCCGACGGGCATCTCGCCCTGCCGCCCTACATCCGCCGGCCCGACGGGAAAGAGGATCGCGAGCGCTACCAGACCGTCTTCGCCCGGACGGCGGGGGCCATCGCCGCGCCGACGGCGGGCCTGCACTTCCCGCCGGAAATGCTCGTCGCGCTGCCGCACGCCTTCGTCACCCTGCACGTCGGCCTGGGCACCTTCCGGCCGGTCTCCAGCGAACTCCTGGCGGAGCATCGCATGCATTCCGAGCGCTACGAGCTGCCCGCCGCGACCGTCTCCGCGATCCAGGCCTGCCGTCGCGTCGTCGCGGTGGGCACCACGGTGGTGCGCGTCCTCGAGACCTGCGCCAGGGACGGGGCGCTGCGGGCGGGATCGGGGGCCACCGACATCTTCATCCATCCGCCCTACCGCTTTCGAGCCGTCGACGCGCTCCTCACGAACTTCCACCTCCCGAAATCCACCCTCCTCATGCTGGCGAGCGCCTTCGCGGGGCGGGACCTGGTCCTGGAGGCCTATCGCGAGGCGGTCCGCGAGCGCTACCGCTTCTTCAGCTACGGCGACTGCATGCTGATCGTTTGAACGCCTGTCGCGTGCGATTCTTCTTGTTTCCGGGGCGAAAGAGGGGAGAATAGCGCCACGAAACGCTTTCCCCCTCCGCCGGGGGAGACGAGGCGCAGACCGACCGCCGATGTTCCATTTCCTTTCCCAGAAGCGACTCCAAGACCGCGGGTTCTCCTGCGGTCAGAAGCGCCGCAAGCTCAGCGACACCGCCTGGTCCGAGATGATGCGCACCGGCTGGCAGGTCGGCGGCGTCCTCTTCGTCGTCTTCGCCCTGCTGGTTTCGCTCTGGATCGTGCTCGCCTCCAGCGACGGCTCGATCTTCGCGGGGAACCATCTCCAGACCTTCGTCGTCGTGGCCGTCATCACCGCCACCATCGTGGTCCACTGGCAGGTCAGCCTTCCCCACACCATCCGACGGAACTCGCGGGTCTCCCTCATCCTCCTCGTCGTCCTCGTGCAGATCATGCTCGTGAAGCTGAGCGAATACGTCGCCAGCACCTTCGCCCCGGAGGGCGGCTTCCGCTTCCTCGTCGAGCCCTACATCTTCGCGCCCATCGTCGTCTCCCTGCTCGTGGGCCGTCGCCACGGGACCTTCGCGGTGGTCTA
>CAYMMC010000599.1:0-916 GCA_964391125.1 uncultured Akkermansia sp. | reverse complement strand
CCAGCCCCTTCGGGGCGATGACGGTGGACACGGGGGAGGCCTTCTACTTCGTCATCTTCTCGATGATCTGCGGCTTCGTCGCGATCTATCTGACGAACAAGGTCCGCCGCCGCAGCCGCCTCGTCGTGGCGGGGGCCTACTCCGGCATCGCCTGCGTCCTCCTCGCCACCACCCTCGGGCAGATCCAGTGGCCCGAGCTCCCCGCCCAGCCGGGGCAATGGGAGATGGTGGCGAAGCAGGTCCTTTCCGCCATCCTCGTCTCCACCCTCACCGCCGTCCTCGTCAGCGGCCTGCTCCCTCTCGTCGAGGCGACCTTCCGCATCACCACCGACGTCTCCTGGATCGAGCTCGCCGACCTGAACCATCCCCTGCTCAAGCAGATGACGATCGAGGCGCCGGGGACCTACCACCACAGCCTCGTCGTCGCCACGCTCGCCGAGACGGCCGCCGAGGCGATCGGAGCGAGCGCGGTGATGTGCCGGGTCTGCTCCTACTTCCACGACATCGGCAAGATGAAGAAGCCCGCCTACTTCATCGAGAACATCGGCGACGGCCACAACCCCCACGACGACCTCACCCCCAACATGAGCGCCCTCGTCGTGATGGCCCACGTGAAGGACGGCGTCGACATGGCGATCAAGCACCGGCTGAACGCCGAGATCGTCAACGTGATCCGGGAGCATCACGGCACCTCCCTGATCCGCTTCTTCCACCATCGGGCGCTGAAGCAGCGCGAGGACATCCAGAAGCAGGTCGAGGCGGGCAACGCCCACGAGGACGACATCCCCGAGGTGAAGGAGGAGAGCTTCCGCTATCCCGGACCGAAGCCCCGGACGCGCGAGAGCGCCATCATCAGCCTGGCCGACGCCGTCGAGAGCGCCTCGCGCAGCCTCCAGAAGCCCACCCCGAAGAAGAT
>CAYMMC010000598.1:0-2419 GCA_964391125.1 uncultured Akkermansia sp. | reverse complement strand
GAGGCATCTCGACGCCTCCTACTGGCGTTCCATCGCCTCTCTTCTCGAATCGGGCGACTACGCGGAGGCGCTGCCGCTGCTGGCCTCGGTGGAGCAGGAGGCGCTTTCGGAGCGGTCGAAGCTCTGGACGGAGTGGACCCGCTCCCGCGTGCTCTCGCGTCTCGGGCGCGAGGCGGAGGCGCGGGAGGCCCTCGACCGTTTCCTCGGGCGGGCCAAGTCGGGGCGGTTGGAGGGCGTGACCTTCCCCGACGGGCTGGAGCTTTCGGTCGCGGCAGCGGCGAAGGCAGGCGACGAAGCCGAGGGAGGCGAGGCGGAAAACGCCGACGGGAGCGCCCGCCCCGGCTTCCTTCTGGCGAATCCGGTCTTCCGCTGGGCCTTCGAGCTGCCCGAGGGTCGACGCGTCGTCCGCACCGGACGCACCGGGGAACGGCTCCTCGTCCTCGACGATCTCGATTGGATCCACTGCCTCGACGCCGCGAGCGGCAAGTTGCTCTGGCGCGGGTTCCACGGCGACGGCGGCTCCCGCGCGGCTCTGCCGCGGCCCGCCGCCTTCGACGCCGTCGCCGGTCCACCCGCCTTGTTCCTGAAGGCGGAAGACGCCCCCTCCGCGGCGAAGGCGGCGCGTGGCTTCGCCGTCTCGGACGGTCGTTTCTTCCTGGTGCGGGACGCGGCCTGCGTCGCCCATTCCGTCGACGACGGTGCCGTCCTCTGGTCGGCCGTGCTCCCCGAGCGCGACGCAATGAAAAGCCGGACCAAGGGAGCCCGGCCCGACGTGGTCTTCGAAGTGTCGGGCGGTCGCGTCGTCCTCTTCGATCCGCTCGTCGGCGCTCTGCTGGGCCTCGAGGAAGCCACCGGAAAGCTCCTCTGGGAGACGGCTCTCGCGGAGGCGCCGGCGCCGGACGAGGGAGGGCTGTTCTCCCTCAACTCCGGGCTCCGCCTCGCCGGGGACCTCGGTCTCGCCTACGGTGCCGAAGCGGCGCTTTTCGATCCGGGGAACGGGGAGATCGTGTGGCGTTTCCGCGAGGGCGATGCGGCGAGCTTCCCGATCGTCCTTCGTCCGCCCCGCGAGGGGGAGGACGAAGAGGAGGCGGAGGCCGGCGCCCCCATTCCGGCTCTCTTCCCGGGGAAGGTCTCGATGTTCGACTTCCAGGCGCGCTCCGGCGTCGGCCGGCTCGATCCGGGGCGTTTTCTGGAGGCCTCCGCCACCCTCGTCGGCCCCGCCGTCTACTGGGCCGAATCTCGGCTGCGCCGCGACGACCCGGCCGCCGCCGAGCTCTCCGACGATGCGCTCTGGCTGATGCAGGCGGGCAAGGTGCGACGCATCTCCGGCGACTTGCCCATCGCCTCGGTCGAACTGCCCGCGACCGGCGCGCTGGTGGGCCGGGTCGGCGACCATCTCTGGTTCCTCGACGGGGGCGTCCTCCATCACGCCGACTTCCGGCGGGGCAGCACCACCCGCCTCCTGCTCGGGGATCTGGGCGGCGCGGGCGAGCTGCGGGCCAGCCTGTCGGGACGGCTGCTCCTGGTCCGGGGGAACGCCTCCCTCGTTCTGGTCAACGCCCTCACCGGCGAGGTGCTGGGACGCGGCCCGCTGCCCGCCGCGCTCGTGGAATACCTCGCCGCCGCCTTGCCCGCCTCCGGCGGCGTGGAGGGCCCGGTCGGAGCGGAAGTCTGGCAGGGCCGCCTCCGGCGGCGCGGTCCCGGCCAGGCCGCCCTCTGCCTCCCCGTCGGCGATCTCCTCGCGGAGAAACGCTGCTTCTCCGTCTTCGGCGAGAGGATCGTCGCCTGCCTCGAGGCTGCGCCCGAAGTCGCCATCCCTCCGGCTCCGAGCCCGCAGTGACCTCCTCCTCCCGCATGCCCGACCCTGCCCCCGACCCATCGCACGAGGACCTCTTCGACGCCGAGTTCCTCGACCGGCTCCGCGCCCTCTTCTTGCGCCTTCGAAAGCGCAAGCAGCTCCGCCGCAAGGGGCTTCAGGCCACGCCGGCGACCGGCTTCACCCGCGAGTTCAAGGACTTCCGCCACTACACCCCGAAGGACGACTTCCGCTCCATCGACTGGCGGCTCTACGCGCGGCTCGACCGGCTCTTCATCCGTCTCTACGAGGAGATCCAGGAATTCCACGTCCACATCCTCGTCGACACCAGCGCCTCGATGGCGGAGCCGTTTCCGGAAAAGCGGCTCAGCAGCCTGAAGCTCGCCGTCGCCCTCGCCTACATGGGCCTCGTCGGCCATCACCGCGTCAGCCTGCGCTCCATCGGCGAGACGCTCGGTTCCGCCCCGCCGCCTTTGAAAGGGCAGGGGAGCTTCCAGCGCGTCCTCGACTTCGCCCGCGATCTCGAATACGGCGGACTCACCCATCTGGAGCGCTGCTTCGAGGCCTTCCTGCACAACAACTGGATCGGCGCGGTGGTGTTCG
>CAYMMC010000597.1:0-2421 GCA_964391125.1 uncultured Akkermansia sp. | reverse complement strand
TTTCGGGCGCCCGCTTGAGGACGACTTCGGCGCCGGCGACGGAGCGGGCGCCTTCGGCGATCGCGTTGGACAGGGTTTCGACGTGTCCGTAGGTGGAGTAGTAGAGGACGAGAATCTTGGCCATGGTGGGTTTCGGGTGGTTGTTCGTTTTGCTTGTTTGTTCGGGTGGATGGTTTCGTCAGTTCAGGTCGAAGAGCAGGGCCTCGGTCGGCGCGGTGGCGGCGAAGACGAGGGGGCCGGGCGCCTCGGTGCTGGCGCCGTCGCCCGCGGCGAGGCCCACGCCGTTGAACTCGAGGGCGCCCGCGGCGACCTGCAGCCAGGCCCCGCGCCCCTGGCCGAGCTGGTGGGTCGCGCTCTGGCCCGGCTGGAGGCGGAGGCGGTAGACCTCGGCGTCCTGCTGGATCGTGGCGGAGCCCTCGCGGCCGTCCGGCGAGATGAGGAGCACCTTGGGCGCGTCGGCGTGCTCCGTCCGGGGACGCCATTCCGTGTAGCTGGGCTCGAGGCCGCGCTCGCGCGGCTGGATCCAGATTTGGAGGAAGTGCAGCGGCTCGGTGGCGCTGGGATTGAACTCGCTGTGGGTCACGCCCCGCCCGGCGCTCATGAGCTGGATTTGGCCCGGCTCGAGGAGGCGTCCGTTGCCGAGGCTGTCGCGGTGCTGGAGGGCCCCCTCGAGGACGTAGCTGAAGATCTCCATGTCGCGGTGGGGATGGGTGCCGAAGCCCCGGCCGGGCGCGACGCGGTCGTCGTTGATGACCCGGAGCGAGCGGAAGCCCATGTGGGCCGGATCGTAGTAGTTGGCGAAGGAGAAGCTGTGGCGCGAGTCGAGCCAGCCGTGGTCGGCGTGGCCGCGTTCGTTGGCTCGGCGGAGGGTCAGGGAGGTGTGGGTTGCTTCCATGCCGACATCATGCCATCTCCGCCCAGGCGCGGCCAATGCAATGAACTTGGCCTGAGACTGCGCTTTCGGCATGGCGCCGGAGGGAGGGGCCGAGCCTGCCGCCGGGCGGCGCGTTCGGGGACCAGGGGCGTCCCGATGTTTTCGCATGACCCCGCCGCCTGCGGCGCTATGCTGCGGGGATGGAACTCCGACAACTGCGCCACTTCGTGGCCGTGGCCGAAACGGGCAGCATCAGTCGCGCCGCGCAGCGGATCTTTCTGACCCAGCCCGCCCTCAGCCGGCAGATCAAGGCGCTGGAGGAGGAAATCGGACAATGCCTGCTGGAGCGCCAGGCCCATTCCGTGCGGCTGACGCCGGCGGGCGAAGCGCTGCTGGCCGAGGCCCGCGAGCTGCTGCGCCGCGCCGACCTCGCGCTGGACCACGTCCGCGCCGCCGGGCAGGAGGTGCGCCTGCGCATCGGCTACGCGCCCTCCTTTGCGAGCGGGCTGCTCTCCGGCGCGGTGGAGCAGTTCACGCAGAAGCATCCCCAGGCCCGCGTCGAGCTCTTCGATCTGTCGACCCAGGAGATGCTCTCCGGGCTCGAGGCGGACACGTTGGACGTCGCCATCACCGTCGCTCCCGAGAACGACACTCGGGGCCTGCGGTGGACGCCTCTGGCGCAAGTCGCCTGGAGGCTTGCCGTGGGCTGCCGCCATCCGCTGGCGGATCGGGCGCAGGTGACGCCGGAAGACGCGGCGCGGGAAGCGCTCCTGGTCTTCTGCCAGCGCGACTATCCGGAATACTGGAGCGCCGTCGCCGACTGGCTGCGGGAGCATCGGCAGCCGCCTTCCGTCGCCGGGGAGCACGACGGGGTGAACAGCTTGCTGGCGGCGGTGGAATCGGGCCTCGGGGTGGCGCTGGTGGCCGACCGTTCCGAGCGCCTCGTCCCCGAGGGCGTCCGCCTGAAGGAATTGTCCGCCCCGCCCAGGGCCCTCCGCGTCGCGGCGGGTTGTCGCGCCGACCGTGCCGAGGAGAAGCCCTGCGCCGTCTTCATCGAAGAGCTGCGCCTCGCCTCCGACGGACCGGAATGAGGCGCCTCCGGCAAAACCGGAGCGCCGTCGGTCGGGACGGGCGTTCCGGGCGGGGGCCCCGGCTTCGGGAGCGGCGGCCCATCCGGATCAGGATCGGCGTCGCGCGTCGTAGCCGCTCCACTCGATCCCTGCCAATTCGGCAGTCCGGCGGTCCCAGCTGGCCAGATCCTCCGAATGGAACTGGTTGAGGTGGGAGTGGCCGCAGGCGCGGGCCATCACCTGCATCAGCGACACGGAAGCTCCCAGGAACCGGGCGAGCCTTTCCGCGGCAGGTTCGATCTTCAGCCGTTGGCGTAGCTCCGGATTCTGGGTGGCGATGCCGCTTGGGCAAAGGTTGGTGTGGCAGATGCGCGCGCCGACGCAGCCGATCGCCTGCATCGCCGAGTTGGCGAGGGCGATCCCATCGGCGCCCAGGGCCAGGGCCTTGATGAAGTCCGGATGCGTCCTCAGGCCGCC
>CAYMMC010000596.1:0-2423 GCA_964391125.1 uncultured Akkermansia sp. | reverse complement strand
GTCGCCCGCCTCCACCTCGACAAGATCGGCGCGAAGCTGACCAAGCTGACCGACGAGCAGGCCAAATACATCGGCGTGCCCGTGGAGGGCCCCTACAAGCCCGAGCTGTATCGCTATTGAGCGATCGAGCGGCCTCCGGTCCCGACGGACCGGATGGACGCGACGGTTTTCGTTTCAGGAAAGACCGGCGGGTGACCGCCGGTCTTTTTTGTTCAACGCCGACAGGATTGAATTGACCAAAATTCTGGTCAGACTACCGTGGATCGGTCGTCGTGATGTTTCCCCCCGGCCATCGAAACCTCTTGATTCGGCCTGCCTACCCTGTTCCATCCCATGAAGGTCCGCCAAGTCAGCATCAGCGAATTCAAGGCCCATTGCACCGAGGAGATCCGGGAGGTGGAAAAGGGCGGGCTTGTGATCGAGCTCACCCGCCATGGCAGAACCGTCGCCGTCGTTCATCCTCCCTCCGCCGCGCCGTCGGCCCCGACCTTGGAGGATTGGGTTGGCAGCGGCAGGGGAACGGTCCGTTTCGGCCCCGGCTACGATCCCGCCGCTCCCGCGTTCGACCCCGAAGACTGGGAAAGCTGAAGATCACGGCATGGACTCCTACCTGCTCGACACCTGCGCATGGATCGACGCTTTCTCCGCCCCCGAATTGCTGAAGCCTTCGGTGCGGAAGCTGCTCAACGCCCAGCGCGTCGTCCACGTCGCCTCGATCAGCCTGCTTGAGATCGCCCGGAAGGAAGCCAAGGGCGAGCTTCGTTTCGGGATGCCTTTGCAGGATTGGTTCCGGATGGCGCTGCCGCAGAACCGGGTCGAGCGGATCGAGATCAGTCCCGAGATCGCCATCGACGCCACCCGCCTTCCCGAATGGGAGCACAAGGACCCCGCCGACCGGCTCGTCGTCGCCACCGCCCGCGTCCACCGCTTGTCCGTGGTCACGTCGGACCGGAAGATGCTCGCCTACCCCCATGTCGCGAGCATCGCCTCGCGGAGGTGAGGCGATGGGCCGTTCCCTCTTTGATATCGGAGGAGGGGGCGAAGCCAACGGGCTGGATCGAAATGGCGGGGAGCAGGCCCTGCCGGAGCGGACGCTTTCACCGGGAGCCGGAGAAGTCTTCGACCAAGGGGGTGAGGGCATGGAAACTGTCAAGGGATGTTGCACGCCGCCCCTATACCCTATACCCTATACCCTATACCCTATACCCTATACCCTATATTCGCTATTCATCCGACGGAGCTGCGTCGGAGGCGGAAAGCCAGAGAAGATAGCTGGGGCTCGCACTTCGATTGTCTGCAACTCCGGGCCCCCTGCAGCTAAGCGGCCAGTGGGAGCCGTCCAGTTTCTCGAGCACGGCCCATTCGCCATGCTCGTCTTTCGTATTGGACGTTGGCTGCCAGCGGTTGCGCTCAAATTGGATGGCCGAATAGCAGCCGGCCCGAATCAACGATGGCTTGCCATCCAGCACGCGGTTGTCCGTGGGATCATCCGCATAGATTCTCATGACTTTATTCCCTCTGGTTTCAGCGTAAACGATGAAAGACGTGCACCAGATCCGTGTCACTCCACGGATTTCCCGAGGGAGCTTGTCGAAGACTGTCCCACCGTGGCCCCAGCCAGTCAGGTTTCCTGCGCGATCCACCACCCAAGCGCTGTAGGCCGTGGCCCCAACGTCAACGACGTTCTTGAGGGCATCGATCGGCGGCTGGGGGAGTGGTTTGCGCCCGCCCGAGGTGCTTTTTTGGTAAAGGTCCCCCCAGACCTGCACTGTGCCATCTGCCTGCAAGGCGATGCCATGGTCGACCCCGACAGCCGCTTCTTTGACATTGCCGATGCCGGGAACCTTCGTGCCGGCGCGCAGATCAACCACGTCGCCTGTGGTGGCGATCCCGTAGAGAGGACTGAAAAGACTGGACGTCGGGACAAGCTGTCCGATGCCTGAGACCGAAAAAGCTTTTGACTCCCTGTTCCAACCGACAACATCGCCGTTTTTTCGCAGAGCGGCCCACGCGTCCCCATTCCCAATGACGTTCACGAAATCCGAGATGCCCTCCGCCGGACCCAAGTCAATGGAGGTGTCGTGCGCCATCTTGCCCACGGCGAACAAACGCCCTTCGGTGAAGGTGATCCCGTCGCTCCCTCCCCCTCCTGCGGCGACCGGCACCGAAGCAGTGGAAGCCGTTTCAGCCGGCATCGACAAAGTTCCGGCGGCGAGGAGTTCATCCACCCTGGCGATGGCTTCGCTCACGGCGACGGCCTCCTCGATTTTCCTCTCCTGCGTCAGCCGCGTTTGCAGTTCGTCCAGCTTCCGGCGATAGCCTTCGTGGATGGGACGCGTCGACTCGCCCACTGCGGCAAGACGCTTGGCCCGCTCCGCACGGTAGATGCTCTGGAAGCGGCGCAATTCGGGGAAGTTCTCCGA
>CAYMMC010000595.1:0-2424 GCA_964391125.1 uncultured Akkermansia sp. | reverse complement strand
CCGAACTCATCAAGAAGGTCGGCGAATACCTCGGCGAACACGACATCGACGGGCTCGAGATCAGCATCCTTCCGCCGGTCGAGGCGACCCGCTTCAGCCTGGAGCGCATCCGCCGCGGCGAGGACACCATCTCCGTCACCGGCAACGTCCTGCGGGACTACCTCACCGACCTCTTCCCCATCCTCGAGCTGGGCACCAGCGCCAAGATGCTCTCCGTCGTCCCCCTCATGGACGGCGGCGGCCTCTTCGAGACCGGGGCGGGGGGCTCCGCGCCCAAGCACGTCCAGCAGTTCGTCGCCGAGAACTACCTCCGCTGGGACTCCCTCGGCGAGTTCCTCGCCCTCGCCGTCTCCCTGGAGCACCTCGGCGAGACCTGCGGCAACGACCGGGCGAAGGTCCTCGCCAAGACCCTCGACGCCGCCACCGGCGAGTTCCTCCGGAACGACCGCTCCCCCGGGCGCAGGCTCGGCACCATCGACAACCGCGGCAGCCACTTCTACCTCGCCCTTTACTGGGCGCGGGCCCTGGCGCAGCAGGACGACGACGCCGGACTGAAGGCGGAGTTCGCCCCGGTCGCCGAAGCCTTGGCGAAGAGCGAGGAGGCCATCGTCGCGGAGCTGATCGCGGTGCAGGGCCGGGCCGTCGACCTCGGCGGCTACTACCGCCCCGACGAAGCGAAGGTTTCGGCCGCGATGCGACCGAGCGCGACGCTGAACGGGATTCTGGGGTGAGTTGGGCTGCGGCGGATTCCTCTTTCAGCCCTCTTTACGTTGACTCGGACTCTCGGGTGAAGGGGGAGAGGAGGCAATCCTTGGATTCCGATCCTGATCCCGGCGATCCGCCTTTTCGGGACAGAGGGTAGCCCGGCGCCCAGGTTCTGTAGCCGCGTCCATTGGGCGCGGGTCGGACGACCTGCCGACGTTCGGGCGCACGGGCACGAGCGAGGTCGATGACCTCGCCTGCAGAGGGGGGATCTCCGCGCCCGGGATCTGTTGCCCGGTGTAAGGGACAGACAATTTGAGTGCCATGAGGGCCGCCCCAAGGAATGGGGCGTTGCAAGCTCCGGCGTTGTCCGGGCTGGCCCGAACTTCCGGGGGCGCTTGCAAAGCGCCCTTCCTTGAGATTCCCAGCGGACGCGGGAGCCAACGGAGCGAGGCGAAGCCCGCCATCACCCACCCTCGTCGGGGGACGGGCTTCCCGCCAAGGCCGCTTGGGCCTCGGGCGGGACGATCTTTTGCCATTGCTCGCTGAGGTCGACAGGCAGATGGAGGCGTCCCCCCTGTGCCTCGGCGTATTGCAGGAAAGCGTCGATGGCCCAGCGGATGATTACGGCCTGAGTGACCCCGTGCTTGCTGGCAAGCCGTGCGACGGCCTCCGTCTGGGCGCGGTCCATGCGGATCGTAACAACGCTGCTTTTGGCCTTCGGCATTTCGAAACGGTCGCCGTTTGACTACTTTTTTCAACATCAACAAATCCTTGCGTTGTGTTGGAAGGCTACTGCTTTTGACTACATGAGCGCCCAGGCAGAAGCCGCCGGATCGGAGGGAGTCGTGGTCGAGGTCCACCTGCGGGAGGACCAGATCGAGCGGCTCGACGCGCTGGCCGCAAAGACTTGCCGACGGCGGAGCGATCTCATCCGCATGGCGGTGGACGCATTGGGGGTGGATGCGTTCCTCGCGGGCAGGACCGGCCCTTTCGCCGAGCACGGGAAGGTGGCCGGCATCGAGAAAGCGATCTCCTGACGATGGGCCGAACCTCTCCCCCAAGGAAAAGGCCCGGCTCTCGCGCCCTGTCCACTCTGGCAAGGCTCCTCCCGCTGGCGATCCTCCTCTCGGGCTGCGAGACGAAAGTCCCCGCTGAATTGGAGGGCTTGGTGAACCAGCGGCATTTGAACGAACTGGAGACGCAGATCACCGAAATGCGGAACTATGCCGCCAAGCTCGAAGAGGCGACGGTGTATCTGCAGCAAAGCATCTCCCTGTGGAAGGTAGCGTGTCGGAAATCCATGTCCGGGATGAGCCTCGGGAGCTTCCTGCTTTCCGATGGGAGGAGCATTGCGTCGGGACGGGTGGGCGAGGTCAAGGACGACGGCGTAGTCGTGGAGCATGACGGGAGGTCGGAATTCTTCGACTACCGGCAGCTTCCCGAGGCCGTCCGTGTCCGCGTCGTGCATGAGGAGACGCTGCGCACTCTCGAACTGATGAAGCTGAAATGATCCGATTCACCAGAACCTCGATGGCATTCTCATTGCTGGCGCTGCTCGCCGGCTTGACCGGATGCAACGACAAACAAACTGTGGACTTGATCGAGAGGCTGCAGACGCTCCGCGCCGAAAGAAAGAGCCTTGTGGATCAAGTCAAGGGTCTTGAAAAAACTCTGAGGGATGACGTGATCCTCCTCCAAGCCTACAAGGACTCGTTTCAG
>CAYMMC010000594.1:0-2437 GCA_964391125.1 uncultured Akkermansia sp. | reverse complement strand
AGCTATATGGCGGCCGCATCAATAGCATAAGCCTTGCAAGGAATGGGAATCAGATACCTCCGACAGCACCGGAGGTATGGAGATTGGAGCCCCCCGAAGCGGCGCCTGCGACCTCGTTCCTCGGGAGACCTCGAACGCCCTTCCCGCCAATTCCATCATGCCGCGGAGCCCAAGGGTAGCCCCGAGCGGCCCGCTCGGGGAACGAAGGTCGCGGGGACGTCCGACCGACCGTTCGGACCGCACGGCCCTACCCGCCTCGCGGCAAGATCATCCGTCGCTCCCCGATGGATGGGGACTGCCGGATCGGCCGAAGCTCGACAGTCTCCCCGGCGGCCTCTGGTCCGGCGACCGCTTCGTCCGGTGTCGTGAATGGTGGTGCAACGACCGAGACTCGGAAGATCGCTTCGGTGTCATTCCTCCGTGGCCAGCACGTGGTCCGCAGGGGGGCATCGTTCCGCCATGGCGCGTCGCCTCGGTCGGTGCGATCCATCGACCGTGCCGATGAAATCCGATTCCCCCGTCCCCATGGAAGATCCGACGCGCCGCGAGGCTGCCGTGCCGCGCCTCCGGCGGCTCGGGGTCTCCGCCTTGCTGGGCATCCTCCTCCTGTGCGCCGGGATCGCCGCGCAGGACCGGACCGCCCGGCCCTCGCTGGCGGACTTCGATCCGGACCGCATGGGAAGGCTGGAGGCTTCGATGTGGAGGAGCTACTACGAGCACCGCTGGGCCGCCCTCGTCGGCGACGGGCTGCGGGTTTCCTGCGGAGAGCACGGCTTTTCCTGGTGGGACGGCTGGCGCAGCTCCTTCTTCGCCGCGCGGGCGGCCCTCCATTTCCGCAGCGACACCGGCGACCCCCGCTGCCTGCCGTTGCTGGAGCGCTACTACTCGATCGTGGCGGAGGAGATCGGGAGGGAGTTCGACGTCGCCGAGGCGGCGCGGCTGGAGCTGGAATGGTGGAGGGAGCGCCGCCGCAAGCTGGCGCCGGAGGACTACGCGCGAACCATCGCGGCCAATGCCTCCCTCCTCTACGGTCTGCCCGCCGAGGCCCTGCTGCCCGCCTCGCTGAAGCGGGCCGAGGCGATGCACTACCGCGACCGGCACGGCGGAGAGATGATGGAGGCGCACTGGACGAGGGTGGCGGAGATGCTGGGGGAGGCCTATGCCGAACTGAGGCGGTCGCTGTGAACGGATCGTCCCCTTCGCAAACGATATCGCCCCCTCTCGGGATTTCGTCTTTCCCGCCTCGGAAAATTCTGCCATCGTCCTGGCTCCATGAACCGCCTCCTCCTCGCCCTCGCGCCGCTCGCCCCGATGTCCGCCCTGCTTCTGACCGCTTGCCTCGGCGGCGGGAGCGGCGCGGCGCCCGCGGTCAAGCCGACGGACCCCGCCGCCGCAGTCGGCGGGGCGGCGCCGAGCGGCGTGCAGACGACCTACTCGGGGCTGAAATACGAGGTGCTCAAGCCCGGCACGGGGGCGCGGCCCGCCTCCTTCAATCGGGTGAAGGTCCACTATCACGGCTATCTGCCCGACGGAACCGTCTTCGACAGCAGCGTGCAGCGGGGCCAGCCGGCCACCTTCGGGCTGAGCCAGGTGATCCCCGGCTGGCGCGAGGGCATCCCCTTGATGCAGGAGGGGGCGAAGTATCGCTTCACCGTCCCGCCGCACCTCGCCTACGGCGCGAGCGGGATGCCGCCGAAGATCGGACCGAACCAGACTCTGATGTTCGACGTGGAGCTGCTGCAGGTGCTCTACTGAGCGGTCGCGGGGCTCGGGGGGGCGGCGTTGCGGGAAAAGTCGCCGGGAGGAGGGCCTCACATTCCCGGCAGGCCCTCGTCGTTGGCGTCCTGCATCTTCTTGAGGACGATGGACATGTCCTCGACCGACTCCCAGACGTGGGCGGCGACGTAGATGGGCGCGTCGGCCTGCACCGCGAGGGCGATGCTGTCGCTGGGGCGGGCGTCGATCTCGACGATCTTGCGCTCCTCCAGCTCGTTCTCCGCCACCACGATGAGGCGGGCGAAGAAGACGGTGTCGGTGAAGTCGTTGATGACGATGCGCTCGACCCGGGCCCCGAGGGCGGTGAGGACGTCGGCGAAGAGGTCGTGGGTCTGGGGCCGCGGCTTCGGGGTGCCGTGGAGGAACATGTTGATGGCCGAACCCACGGAATGGTCCACGTAGATGACGAAGACCTTCTCGTCGTTGCCGAGAAAGATCGCCGAGCCCGCGCTCGTCGCGAGGACGTTCTTCACTTCCACCTGGACCACGGGTTTTCCGATCATGCTCGACTAGAGCTGCCACTATGCCGGGATTTTCCGCCTTGGCAACGCGGCTTTCACGGGGAGGCGGCTTCGCGGCGGGCGCGGTGCTCGGCGGCGACGCGGATGTACTTCTCGGCCCAGGAGCGGATCGAGCGCTGCTCGTCGAGGGAAAGCGCCCT
>CAYMMC010000593.1:0-2439 GCA_964391125.1 uncultured Akkermansia sp. | reverse complement strand
CGGCGTCGAGCTTGCGGAGCTGGATGGCCCGTTTTCTGCGTTCGGCCTTGTTGACGGCGAGGGTTTCGCCCTGGCGTCCGGGCACGCGCGCGCGGTGGAGGTTTCCGATGGCGGACCAATCGATGTCGCGCTGCGGGTCGAGGGACCAGTAGGCGGGGATGAAGACCATGGTGCCGTAAGGAGTGAGGTTGACGGCGAACTTCAACAGCAAGGGTTCGTCATGCCTCATGCCGTAGAGATTCCAGCGGTAGCAAAAGGCGTCGAAGACGGGAAAGAAGGCATCCGGGCGACGGCGCAGGCTGGCGGAGAAATCCGGGCGCAGGTTGCGCTCGGCGCCCATGGTGCGGCGGAGGACGCCTTTGTGGTCGGCCAGCGAGGCGACGTCGAAGGCGGCTTTGATGCTCTCCCAATGCCTGCGGAATTCCTTGTTGTCCTGGAGATCGAGCGCGGCCTGGTCGAACTTGGCCTGTGTTTTGAGCAGATGCTCGTAGCTGCCGCCCTGGACGTCGTGCTCGTGCGCCGCCACCACCTCGCGGACGCTTTCATCTGGCGGAGGCGGCAGGAGGGAGGCGAGGAGGCGCTGCCAATCATTCAGCGGCTGGCCGTTTTCCAAGAGCGCCAGGCATTCGTCCAGCGCGTCGCGGACGTTGACGGGCCAGACGGTGACCGGCGCGAAGATCCATTCGTAGAGCCGCCGCAGGCAGGCGGCTTCCGCGCCTTTCAGGGACGGCGCAATCTGGTGGTACCGGCGCAGCACGTCCTCCGACCACTCCACGGCGCGGTAGGCGCGGGCTTCGAGCTTTTTCAGGTCGCGTTTGAGTTTCGGACTCATGGCAGGAACGGCAGTTTCAAGGTTCGAGGATTCCGTTTCAAGCTTGTAAAGGCCCCTTTGCCGGAAGACGGTGCGCGGAGGCTTCCTCCGGATCGAGGCAAGGGGTCGGGCGGAACCCTCGTGGAGCACAGAATGCGCAACCGCCATGGGACGGACATGGCTCCATCCTGGACCTCTCGCGCGCTTTTGCGGCCAAATCTCCGGCGGCTCTGCGGCTTTCGACGGCCTGCCGGCAACTTTCGCTATCGAGAGCTCGATGTCGCAGGACGAGCTACACCGAAGGCGGCGCTCCGCCCGGCGACGGATCCCTGACCGCCGGGAAGGTCCAGTTCCACTTCAGCGCGGCGAGGCGGAAGAGGACGATCGCCGTCAGCGCCACGACGAAGGCGGTTCGGTTCGGCGCGTCGAAATGCCTCATCCCGTAGTAGATCCAGGCGCCGGCGAAGGAGCAGGTGGCATTGAGCGGACTGGGGACGAAGAGGGTCGGAATCTGGTTGCAGAGGAGGTCGCCGAGGACCCCGCCGAAGGTGCCGGTGATGACTCCGAGCATCACGGCGACGAAGGCGCTGGTGCCCGCCTCCATCGCGTAGGTCGTGCCGATGAGGGTGAACAAGGCCATGCCGAGCGCGTCGGGCAGCGGCAGGAGCGGACGGATGCGGGCGATGTGCCTCAGGATCGGCCCGGAGAAGACGGCGAGGCCGAAGACGATCACCGGGTAGTGGGCGTTGCCGATCCAGAAGAGCGGCTGGCGGTGGAGGAAGAGGTCGCGCAGGGTGCCTCCGCCGAAGGCGACCGCGAAGGCCACGGTGAAGACGCCCATCACGTCCATGCCTTTGCGGGCGGCGAGGAGGATGCCGTAGATGGCCGAGACGACCACGGCCATGAGTTCGAGGTAGCTGGGAAAGGGCATGTGCTCGGGAAAGGGGCGGAGGAAGGGCATTCTACATCATCCCCCGGATCTTCGAGCGCGTTTCCTGGTCGGGCGAAGGAGGGGCGGGGGGCGACGGTCCCCCGCCGGGTCGGAAATCCGGGATTTCGGCGCGATTGACTTTCCCCCTCGAAACTCTACACTTTGCCTCCTTTCATGAAACTTCCCCGTTTTTTCGCGCCTGCGGCCGCCCTGCTCCTCGGCCTCGCGCCGGCGTCCCTCCGCGCTCAGCAAGACGCCCTGCCCGGTCCGCGTCTGGGCGCCCCCCAGGAGACGCCGGCGGCGCCTGTCTCCGTGGACATCCCTCCGCCGGAGTCGGTCCAGACCGACATCTCCGAGATCGAGTTCGACGCCATCGTCCGGGTCGAGGTGGACACCAAGCAGCCGAACTACCGGGTCCCGTGGAACGTTGGCGGCATGGCCAGCGGGAACGGCACCGGCTTCCTCGTCGGGCCGAACCGCTTTCTCACCAATGCCCACGTGGTGAGCGACAGCCGCCTCATCTACATCAAGAACGTCAGCGATCCCGAGCCCTACAAGGCGCGCGTCGTGAACGTGGCCCACGACTGCGACCTCGCCCTGCTGGAGCTGGAGTCCGAGGCGGACTTCGAGGCGGGCTTCCAGGGCGTGCGGCCGCTCCACATCGGCGGCATTCCGAAGCTGAACACGACGGTGGTCG
>CAYMMC010000592.1:0-2440 GCA_964391125.1 uncultured Akkermansia sp. | reverse complement strand
TCCGCCAGCTCCTCTCCATCGTCCAGCTCGTCCAACTCGTCCAGCTCCTCCAGCTCGTCCACCTCGTCCAGCGCGTCCTCCTCGTCCAGCTCCAGCTCCAGCTCCTCTAGTCCACCACCGACACCAACCCCACCCCCTACGCCTCCGCCCACGCCGCCGCCCACGCCCACCCCGCCATACGAGGAGAGCCCTCCGCTTCCGACCCCGACTCCACCGTGCCCGCTCGAATAGCCGGCGGCGAATCGCAAAGCCTTGCCACGTCATCCCCTCGCCACCATGATTCTTCCTTCCATCGCACCGCAGTTCCGGGGCAGCGGGCTTGCGTCCGGTTTGACTCACCGGCTCCGCTATTCCGCCCGCCTCTCCAACAACGCCACGGGGCAGAATGGGAACAGTTGGATCGTCACGAGCCTGCCTTATCTCCACTACAGCGCGGAGACGGTCGAGGGCATGCCCGAGAAGGTGATTCTCACCGGTGTCGGCGGCGCCCAGTGGGAATGGGTCCCGGGTACGGGCTATGTCGGACTCTTCGGCACGACGCGCCGCCTCGATATCGATGGCGCCAATCTACGGATGCTGAAACCCGACGGCTCGACCATCACCTTTTTCGGCCCGTCCGCCGCCTCCTCGATTCGCGGGCGTCAACAGGGGGCGGTGAGTGCGCTCGGCATCGTCACGGTCGTCGCCTACGACGCGCATTCCCGCATCGCCAGCGAGACGCGCACCGATCCGACCACCGGGGACCAGGTCGCCCTCGTCTACACCTTTGCCACCACCGGCCCGCACACCGGGCGCATCCTCGCGGTTGAAAAGCGCCTCGTTCGCTCCGGGGCGGTCATTCCTCTCCATCGGTGGGATTTCACCTACCACACCGGCGAGGACGGCGCGGGAAGTCTCAACGACCTCAAAACCGCCGACGAGTCCGTCTGGAGCGAGGCCGATACTGCTTGGGCCAGTATCGGGAAACGCTACTTCCGCTACTATACGAGCGATTCGGGGATTGGGTTCGTCCACGGCTTGCGCTACGTCCTCGACGCCGACGGATATGCGCGCATGAGGAAACTCGGGCTTGACCCCGCAGACCTTTCCCAGGTGTCGGATGCGGTCCTCGCCGGTTTTGCCGCCGAATATTTCGAGTACGACGCCGATCGCCGCCACAGCAAGGAGGTCGCTCGTGCCGGAACCGAGACCACCACCTACGACCGCCTCAACAGCGACGGCGATCCCGCCCGCAACTGGTCGCGCCGCGAGACCGCGACCCGGCCCGATGGCTCGACCCTCACGACCTACTTCGACCGGGCGGGGCGTGCTGTATTCAAACTGCACGAAGCCAACGGCGACGCCTGGCCGGAGTATTGGGAGTTCAACGCCGACAACCGCGAGATCCTTCACGCCACACCATCTTCCATCGCCTCCTTCTCCAAGCCGGCCGGCGCCTCGGAGAACTTCAACGTCGTCTTGAAGAGCAACGCCGGTCTGGTCGAGACAAACGACTACTACCCCGCAAGCGGCGGCGGAGCCGGCGCGGCACCGCTCCATCTGAAGCGCAGCAATGTCAAGGAAGGCGCATCCGGCACCGAGATCAAGCAGAAGGAGCTGACCTACGTCGCCCGGACCGTCGGCGGCGACACCATCTACAAGATCGCCGACTCCACCGTCTACCGCGATAGCGCCGGGGGTGGCAGCAGCCCCGCCACCACCTCGAACGCCTACACGTGGCGGGGCTCCACCTTTTCCGTGCTCCAACACACCGTCGCCCCGCCCGTCGTCGGCACCAGCGAGAACGGAACGGGAGAAATCACGACCCGCGTCACTGTCTACGACGACTACGGCAACGCGCGGTGGCGGAAGAACGAGCGCGGACGCATCGACTACGCCGTCCACGACCGCCTCACCGGCGCCCTGCGCTTCCGCATCGAGGACGCGGACACCGCCGATTTGGAGGGCGTCCCCTCCGGATGGAGCACGCCGAACGGCTTCGGCTCCGCCCGCCGCACCGACTGCCGATTCGATCCGCTGGGACGCATCACCCTCGTCCTTGGCCCCGCCCATCTCGTTCCGACGAAGAACGCCGAGGGCGCGGTCGAGGTCGTCCTCACCCGGCGGGCCGAGTTCGCCTGCTATCTCGATAGCAAACGCGAAATCCGCAGCGCCAAGGGCGGCGCCACCTCCGGCGGATGTTACACCCTCGGCACCGTCACGTTGCGACAACTCGACTACGCCAACCGCGAACTCGAAGCCATCAAGGCGTCGCGGGGCTGCGAATGCGGCCCCGTCTCGGCGTCTGAAACCTTCTCGCAATCGACCTGGAAACGTTGGCGGCGCGAACTCTACAACGCCGCCGCCTACCGGGTCGAGAGCCGCGTCTGGCATGTCATCCCCGCCACCGGCGAGGGCTTTGAAAATACCAACTACTACGCGACCCGCTACGGGCGCGACG
>CAYMMC010000591.1:0-2440 GCA_964391125.1 uncultured Akkermansia sp. | reverse complement strand
GCCCAGTGGTGTATGATGGAATCGAAAGCCGTGCTCAGCAGTCCCTTGTCCACGAAGTGAATCAGATCTTGCGCGAGCGTGTGGATGAAGACGGAAGGCGCCCCCTCGCGACGCCCGTAGAGGAGGAGATTCGGACGCCACACCAGCTTCCCGGACATCGCCGCCCAGTCACTCCAGTCGCGGCGGGCCTGGGCGCGGGCCCCATCGCTCTCGTAGCTCACGCCTACGAAGAAGACGGCGAGACGCGGGTGCAGTTTTTCCCTCACGGGAGGCGACTTGTAGGCGGAATAGGCGTAGACCACGAACCAGGTGTCGGGCACCTCGGCCTCGATCCGCTCCGCGAGACGGTTCCAGAACCACACCATGCGGTCGGTCAAGGCGGCGGCCTCGTATTTCCGAGGCGGCGAAGCGGTGTAGTCGGTGAGGGTGATCCGGCGCGCCTCGGGCGGATCGAGCTGCCGACAGTCCTCGCAGACGCAGAAAGTGGCGCGGCCGCCGTCGTTGGGAGCGAGCGAGAGGCTCCTGGCGCCGCTCTTTTTCAGCTCCGCGATCTTGTCCCGCGCCAGCGCCTCGATGAGGGCGAGGTTGGATTTGCAGAGCCGGGAGCGCTCCGGCGAGAGTTGGGCGAGGTCCCGCGAGCCGTTGGGCTGGAGCGCGAACCACTCGGGATGCTCCCCGTGATATTTTTCCCAAGCCTGGCCATAGGAATGTCCGCCGGAGAGTCCCAGCGAACCGCCGAGCCGCTGCCATTCCGTCCAGGAGGGCAGACCGGCGTCCTTGCCGATGGCCGCGGCGAAGCGGGCGTCGTAGTCCTCCGGGGTGAAGCCGAGATAGGCGAGACCGAGATCGATGCGGTCGTTGCGACGGGACCAGCGCACCTTGCGTTGCGCGATGCGCGGCGTGAAGGTGCGGTCCAGGGCGGGCAGGGCCAGCGTCCGATGCTGCGGAGTCACCAGCCCCAGTTCGCCGGGCCAGAGGTAGCGCATCCCGGCGACCTCTTCGAGAAAGGCGACCACCGCATGACGGCTGCCATGGGGATCCGCCGGCGTCTTCGCATCCGCCCCCAGCAGGACCAAGGCATTGCCCACCGTGCGCAGCCGCATCGCGCCGCGATCCAAGCCCTCCGCGCTCACCCCGAGTCGCGCCGCCAAACGGCTTTCGCCGACGAGCAAAAAGGTCTCCGGCTCCAAGACGCCATGCCGTGCGGAGACGGTCCCATCCTCCGAAACCGCCAGATCCTTCAGCGCCGTCTCCGCGACCACCGCCACCTTGGCGCCGGAGATGCGTTCGAGCTGCGACGCCAGCAGCGTCGCCCCCTCCTTGGCTGCGGGACTGGGGACCTCGGCGGTGACGACGACGCAGCGCACCTCGCCCTCGCGGATGAGGTCCGCCGCCGGGGACGGAGAATGGACCAGGGCCGCCACCAGGAGGGGCAGGATCGACAGGAGGCGAAGGCACCCCGTCCGCGCCGGCGGGGAAGCCGAAGGTCCGCCTCCCGAGCCGCCGCAGGTCGTGACGGAGACGCAGGCATCCTCATCGACCTGGGCTAGGCGCGACATGCGCCAAGGAGGCCTCGGGGCGCGAGTTTGTCAAATCCGACGACCGCTCCCGAGCGTGTTGTCCGCCGCAGGAAAGGTTCGTCTCATTCTACTTGGTTAGATTTGCAGGCAGGCCGCGAAAGGCCGGAAAAACACCGGGAATTCGGCCACAGAAAGGCAGGCATGCAATCGGTCAAATGGTGATTGCAGGCGGATGATCGATTCCCTCCATCAATGCGGCCACTCCAGCATCCTGCGCAACCGCTCCCATCGCCACAGCGCGAGCGATCCGACCCATCCGAGCAGGCCAGCCCCGGCCCAGGTCCATTGTCCCGCCAAGGCCATCGCCCCCAGCCAGACCGGACCGACGAAGCGGAACAGCCAAGTCGCGAGGGCGAGGCTCCCGAGGACGAAGCACAACGGAGCGAGCAAGGTCGCCCTCCACAACATCGACCAGGCGAGACGCAGCGGTTCCCCCCTCATGGCGCCTCGCCTTGGCGGATGGTCAGCTCGGGCCGGTAGATGTCCTGGTTGCTCGCTTGGAACTCGGCCTTCAGCCGCACCTTGAATCCGGCCAGATCGACGAGATGCCAGCGGAGGTATCTCCACTTTCCCGTGTTCCCGTCGTGCTCGATTCCGACGAGGAGGTGGCTGGCGTCGTGGAGCACCTTCCGGGTCTGCACGCTCGGGGTGAAATAGAAGGTGCGCAGGTCGGAGGCCAGGGCCCCCTCCTGCACCAGCTTCGGATCGAGGTAGGCGACCCGACCGCTCTCGGAATGCCGGACCATCAGATCGGGATAGCCGGCCCGCTGCAGATGGCCCTCGGCGGTTCGCGGATAGGTGCATTCCAGCTCCGGGAGGCGGTCGATCTCCTCGAGCAAGGCGGTCTCGAAGTAGGCGCT
>CAYMMC010000590.1:0-2448 GCA_964391125.1 uncultured Akkermansia sp. | reverse complement strand
CTCCGGTCCTTCGAGCCTCCCTCGACGTCCGAATCCAAAGCGGCGCGGAGCGCCGCACCCCAAGCGCTTCGCGCATTCGGAAGGGCGAAGACCGTTTCCCGCTTCCATTCCGAATCCCCCCGATCCTGGCATCCATGGGCATCTTGTCCATGCTGCGACCAGCCTGGCGCAGCCGTTTCGGCTATGCCAAGAATAGCCGTCGAATCGTATCGTGAGGGCGGCGCAATTTTTTCTGTAATTCTACGATCAGGCTCGGGGTGGATCAGTGAGGTTCATATTGAGGCAGGTTTTTGAGATCGCCCACTCGTTGGAGATTTCGCAGAGCAGGGCGGAGACGAGGCGCAGCAGGGAGGATCGTTTCCGCCCAGTGGGACTGCCACGATGTCCGCGAGAGCCTCGCCGAGGGTTGTCGGGCGCGGCGGAGCAGCGGTGATGTCCGCCTTGGCGGACAAGCGCCCCCCCTCACAAATCCGCCATCGCCTTGAGATACTGGTCCCAGTCGAAATCGACCACGTCGTGCTTTCCGGTGCGGATGTGGTAGCGGACCCGGTCGCCCACGGGAGTGTCCAGGGCGGGCATTTCATCGACCCCGACGCCCTTCTCGCCCAGCAGCTCGTAGACCGGTCCGGCGTGCTTGGCGGAGAGGAACTCCCCCTTCGGGTCGGCCCAGCGGTCCTCGACGGCGCTGGCGACGTAGACGAGGCGCGGCGCCATCAGGGCGACGAGCTGATGCTGGTCGACCGGAAGCTCCGCCTCCTTCTCGTTGTATTGCAGGAAGGTGTCGGCGAACCAGTGGGGGAAGGAGGTGTTGATCCGCGCGACCCGCTCGCCGAAGCGGCGGCGGCTCAGGGCGGCGCCGCCGCAGCCGGAGTTGTTGGAGATCACCAGGGCGAAGCGCTCGTCCTGGGCCCCCGCCCAGAGCGCGGTCTTGCCGAGGCGCGAATGCCCCATCACCGCGACCCGCCTCCTGTCGATGGCGGCGTCGGTCTCGAGGTAGTCGAGGGCGCGGCTCGCCCCCCAGGCCCAGGCGCCGATCGATCCCCATTCGTCGGGCCCCGGCTTGCCGAAGAGGGCGTGGATGCCGTTCTCGAAGCCGTCGTCGACGTCGGGGTCGACGTCGCCGTAGTAGAAGGTGGCGAGGGCCGCGCCGGCGTCGACGATCTTCTCCACCGGCCAGCGCGAGGCCTGGTTGCCTCGAGAGGCCTCGGTGGCGCGGTGGTCGACGACCCAGCCGTTCTCGACATGGTCCTTTCTCTCGCGCATCCACGACTTCGTCACCGTGATCTCGGGCGAGGGGTGGACGCCGTGGTTGCCGGTGAAGTTCAGCCCGACGAAGACCGGCGCGCCGCCCTCGCGAACCTGGCTCGGCTTGATCACGAGCAGGTCGAGGAAGGGGCCGTCGTCCTTCTCCGAGAAGTGGATCCGGACCTCCTCGAGGACGGCCTTGCCCCCGAGAAAGCCGTCGGCCTTCTTGCGGAGCTCGAAGCGCATGGCCTCCGGGCGGCCCACCGGGGTCTTTCCGTAGACGTGCTCCGCGAAGAGCTCGAGCAGCTCGGCGCGGCGGCGGCGCCAGTCCTCGGGCGTCTTCACTTCCGTGCCGTCCTCGAAGCGGAGCGGGTCGGGCAGGGTGTAGTCGGGGACGAGGGCCTCGTCGTAGATGACTTCGTCGGCGGCGGGAAGGGCGCCTGCGAGGACGCAGGCGGAAGCTAGGATCATGGAGAAACGGAGCATCCCGCACGATAAGGGCAAGGCTCCGACCCTAGCAATCGCGGGATCGCGCATCCGGGGCCCGCGTCCGGCGCCCAGCCTGCATCACTCCTCCACCAGCCCCATCTCCTTCAGCTTGCGCTGCATGGTGCGGCGCGAGATGCCGAGCAGCTTCGCGGCTTCGGTGCGGTTGTCGCCGGTGCGCTCGAGGGCGAGGCGGATGTGGCGCTCCTCCATCTTCGCCAGGTTGAGGTCGCCGTCCGCGGGCAGGGCGGCGGGCCTCGGCGCCGCGCGTCCGGAGGAGGGGGCGCGCAGTCCGCCGAGCGAGCCGTCGTGCAGGAAGAGCGGCAGGTGGCGCACCCCGATCCTGGCCGTGTTCGACATCACCACGCCGTGCTCGATCACGGTGCGCAGCTCGCGCACGTTGCCGGGCCAGTCGTAGTCGAGCAGCATCCTCATGGCTTCGGCGGTCAGCTCCATGGGCGCCTTGCCGTTCTCCTCGGCGAACTCCTTGAGGAAGGCGTCCACGAGCAGGACGATGTCCTCCTTCCGCTCGCGGAGCGGCGGCATCCGGATGGAGACGACGTTGAGGCGGAAATAGAGGTCGTCGCGGAAGCTGCCCTCCCGGACCATTTCGCCCAGATCCTTGTTCGTCGCGGCGACGACCCGCACGTCGACCTTGATGGGCTTGTTCGAGCCGAGCCGCTCGATGGTGCGCTCGCCGAGGGCGCGGAGCAGCTT
>CAYMMC010000589.1:0-2457 GCA_964391125.1 uncultured Akkermansia sp. | reverse complement strand
AGCCTCGCCGTCTTCCTCCGCCGGCGCGCCGGACGCCGACGCGCCCGCGCCGCCTGTCTCGCCCGCCCTTTCAACCCCGAGGAGGAGGCCGTTCTCGACCGCGACTTCCCCCGCTGGCGCGACCTGCCGCCGGACCTGCGGCAGCGCCACGCCGGCACCGCCCGCGTCCTGATGGAGGAGAAGAACTACGAGGCCTGCGGCGGACTGCCCGAAGTGACCGACGAGATGCGATTGCTCATCGCCGCCCAGGCCGCCCTCGTCGTCCTCGGCAAGGACGACCACGGCTTCTTCCCCCGGCTCCGCTCCATCCTCGTCTACCCCGGCAGCTTCCGGGATCCCGGCCGCCGCCGCTTCGGCATCCACGACGTGGCCCGCGACGTCCTCCACGGCGAGTCCTGGGAGACCGGATCGGTCGTCCTCTCCTGGGACAACGTCGTGGCGGGCGGCCGGAGCGCCGACGACGGGATGAACGTCGTCATCCACGAGTTCGCCCACCAGCTCGACCAATACAACGGCACCGCCGACGGCGTCCCCCGCCTGAGGTCGCGCGAGGACTACGCCCGCTGGAGCGAGGTGATGGGGCGCCACTACGACGAACTCGTCGAAGCCTGCAAGACCCGCAGCCCCGAACCCTTTCTCGACCCCTACGGCGCGACCCATCCCTGCGAATTCTTCGCGGTGGCTTCCGAGACCTTCTTCGAGGACTCTGCCGACCTGGAGGCCGAGCATCCCGAGCTCTACGGCGAGCTGGCGAAATTCTACGGATTGGACCCGGCCCGGTGGGGAGGGGCGGCGGGAGGAGCGCGGCCGGATTCATAGGAGGACGGCAGGGGCGTCTCGCCGGGACGTCCGTCGGAAGGCCGAGCCAAGGCAACGGAGCGGATGCCCCCCCGCGGAGCGTCCAGCCGTGCTCCAAGAAATGGGGCTTTCCAAGCCCGGATGGACTTCTACAAACGCCCTGTCCAACCCGCCGACAGCAAACCTGAAACCTGAAACCTGAAACCTGAAACCTTGAACTTGGAACCTTGAACTTGGAACCTCTTTAAAAGTTACGGCGCCGCCTTCCAGCCCCAGGCCTCGTCGAAGAACCCGGCGTCGGCGATTCTCCCCGGCCGGACGGCGTCGGGCGCCTCGCTGAGATCGACGACCGCCCAGTCGGGCAGCTTGGGCACCTGGCGGGCGTTGTTGAGATAGTCGTATTCGCGGTAGGTGAAGCTGCTGTTGACGACGACGTAGCGCCGGGGATTGAGCGGGTTCGGATAGACGAGGACGGGCACGTGCCCCGAGGCGGCATGGCGCTTGCCGTTCGCCTGGACGGTCTCGGGAGTCCAACCGACGGGAAGCTGGTCGAGGATCCGCTTGAGCACGGCGTTGCTGGAGGGGTCGCCCCAGAGCACGAGATGCCGGCCGGCGATGTCGGCCTCGCTCAGCTCGGTGTCCTTCACCTGGATCACGTCGCCGCGGAACTGCCGACGCCATTCTCGGACGGCGCGCCCGAGCTCGGCCTCGACCCATTGGCCGACGGGTTCGTTGAGAGCGGGTCCGGTCGGCGTGACGAAGACGAAGGCGTCCATGAAGGCGTCGTCGATGGGTCCCTGGAGACCGTGGACCTTGGCCGGAGGCGCGGCGGCGGCCCCCTCCGCCCCGGCGACTTGCCAGCGATCCCCCGCCTTCACGAAACCGACGCGGAAGGACCGGTCGGAGGAGGGCTTCGCGGCGACGGGGACCTTGCTCCCGTCGATCTCGATCTCGGGGGCTTCGGTCGGGTCCAGAGGGCAGTGGCCGGAGGGGAAGTCGATGGTGAAGGCCGCGACGTTCCGAGTCTTGACCTCGATCCCGTCGTCGTCGATTTCCGCGTCGATGCGGGCGCGCTCCCAATGTTCGTCGAGGCGGTCCAGCTCGAGCCACGCCATCCGGTGGTAGCGCAGGGTCCAGGTCGTGAAGTGGACGGAGCGCGGAACCCGCTCCCGTCCGATGGCGGCGATCCGGGCGAGCCGGTCCTCGATCTCGACGAGGCTGCCGGGATGGATCTTGTGCGCCGTCTCGGGTCCGATGAGGTGGGTCAGATCGAGGCCCTCCTTCTTCATCTCCCGGGCCATCACGTCGGCGGCCTGCTTCTGCTTGTCGAGTTCGCCGCTGTAGGCCACGGTGGGCACGTGGCGGAAGTTCAGGGCGTAGTCGGTGGCGTTGTAGACGCGCCATAGCTTCTGCTGATACCAGGGGAAGCCCCTGACGTCCTCGTCCTGGAAGAAGCCGAGGAACTCGGGGGTCTCGGCGAAGCCGGCCCCGGGATTGACCGCGCACCATTCGCTGGCGTAGTGGGCGCCGAACTGCCAGACCGCCGCGCCGCCCATGCTGAAACCCCGGACGAGGATGCGGTCGGGGTCGATGCGGTAGGACCGACGGGCGTGGTCGAGGGCCTCGCCCATCGCCCGACGCGCGAAGCCCAGCGCCGCG
>CAYMMC010000588.1:0-2461 GCA_964391125.1 uncultured Akkermansia sp. | reverse complement strand
GGGTTTTTGTTTTCATCGACTCGAGGGTAACTCGCCCCTCGACGCCCGATCCAGCTCTCTTTCATGTTACCTGACCCCGGAAAGCGGAAAGGGTCCATTCCGGCGGATGAGAGCATATTTTCGCGGCGGCTGCACTCCCGCAAAGTTTCGCTGGATATTCGGGGAGGCGCGCGCGATGTTGCGGCCTATGAATACCGCGCCCCGCACCCGCACCGTGTGGGTTTTTGCGTTTGCCGCAGCTTTCGCGTTTGTCTTCCAGTCCCCGCTCGCCCGTGCGCAGGGCGACGACGCCTTCCGGGCGGAGGTCATCCGGCTGACGAATCAGGAGCGCACGTCGCGGGGCTTGTCGCCGCTGGCCAAGCACAACCAGCTTTCGCGCGCGGCGCAAAAACACGCCCGGGCCATGGCGGATCAGGACTTTTACAGCCACACGGGCAAAGACGGGAGTTCCCCCGGAGACCGGCTCAACCGCGAGGGCTACGTCGGTGGGGCGGGGGAGAACATCGCGGTCGGATACGTGACGCCGGCCGAAGTCGTGAAGGGGTGGATGGACAGCTCGGGGCATCGCGCGAACATCCTGAACCCCAGCTACCTCGCGATTGGGGCCGGGTATTTCAAGGTTTCGCCGGACCCGGGCCAGGTCAAGTTCGAGACGTATTGGGTGCAGGTTTTCGGGTCCAGCATGGACGGTGCGAACCAAGGTGGTGACGGTGGGAGCGGGGGCTCGGGGCCGGCCCTCCGGCAGCCGAAGCCAATCATCGTTAACGCGGGAGAGCGGATCCGTTTCAAAGTTCCGTCGTCCGGGGCGATCCGGCGATATGTCGTGCGCGGCAAATTCCCGAAAACTCTCCGCTTCAACCAAAAAACCGGGCGTTTCGCCGGAACCATCCGCAGGACCGGCAACTACCGGATCCGCGTCGTGGGCGTCCACGCCAACGGCCGGACCGATGCGGTGCGCGTGGTGATCCGCGTGCGCTGACGGTCGGTTTTATGCCGTTCCGCTTCCGCCGTATTTTCGCTCTCGTCGCGGTTTCTGCCGGGCAGGCGTTTGCCGACCGTTCCCCCGCAAAGAATCTCGCTCCGCTCGTCGGTGTCGACGAGCTGGCCGATGGCGCACGCGTCCGCGCGGTGTGGGTTCGCAGCGTCGGAAACCCGACCGATGCCAGCGGGTTGGGACAACAGCTCCCACCAGATCGCGGGATACGATTCGAAGGACGGTAAAGGCGAGCGGCTCATCGTCAATTTTAAAATTTTAAAGGACAAGTTTAAGGGACAGACAAGAATGGCAACCACCTCTTCCGCGCCGCCCTCGACAGCCTCCGCGACTGGATGCGGGCGAGGCTCGAGCTGCCCGACGGCCACATCGCCGCCGTCGCCGCCGTGCAGACCTTCGGGGACTACCTCAACTTCCACCCCCATCTCCACGTCCTCGCCGCCTCCGGACTGGTGGACCGCGAAGGACGCTTCCACGTCCTGCCTGTTGAGACTCTCGAACCGCTTGCGGAACTGTTCCGCCACCGATTCCTCGCCGTGTTGCGTCGCGAGCGGCTTATCAGCAAGAAGAAGCTCCGCCAGCTTCTCGCCTGGACCCACAGCGGATTCAGCCTCGACGCCGGGGAGAAGCCCGTCGCCCCGCATGATGTCGAGGGGCGGAAAAGATTGGCGGAGTACTTGCTTCGCGCCCCCTTCTCGCTGGAAAAAATCACCTGGAACGAATCGACCGGCAAGGTCATCTACCGCTCGA
Source organism: uncultured Akkermansia sp. (assembly GCA_964391125.1). Lineage (GTDB taxonomy): Bacteria > Verrucomicrobiota > Verrucomicrobiia > Verrucomicrobiales > DEV007 > Arctic95D-9. The sequence goes on along the minus strand of CAYMMC010000588.1, from coordinate 717 downwards.
AGCGGAGCTGGCACACCAAACGCAACTTCCAGATCTTCGAGGCCGTCGATTTTCTCGCCGCGACCGTTGAGCATATCCCGCCGAAGGGGCAGCAAACGGTGAGATACTACGGGCTCTATTCGAACAAAAGCCGTGGAATGGCGGCGAAGGACGGGAGGCGGCGACCGGAGATGACGAATGCGAAAAGGCCGGAGAGTGCGGCGACCACTCCACCGGGAACGCTCTTCATTCTGCCTGCGCCTGAGCCAAGGAGCGGGCGCGCTTTGCGTCCCTTGTGGCGCGATCTCATCATGCGCGTCTGGGGCGAGGATCCGCACAAGTGCCCCTGTTGCCCCGGGACGATGCACGTCGTCGGCACGATGATCCGGCGGAGTGAAGTTGAGTTTTTCTTGAGGCTTCACGGCCTCTGGGAGGGAGTGATTGCGTTGCCACCTCCGCCGGACCCGCCCTTCGACATCGACACGATGGAGCCGGTTGAAGCGCCGCCTCACGCCATCTGGCACGACGACTTTGAGGAGTTTGGACCGGATCGGTGGACGGAGACCGACCCAACCTGGTCCGCACCGGAACTCGACCTCGGGGATGGACGCCGCCTCGTCTTGGACGCCCCCGATCCGTTCCCGGAGGAGGAGTGGACGGTCTGTGGAGTGAACTGAGCGCTCCTGGCTCGCCACAACTCAGTTACCCGCTTGGTTTCGAAGCCGGAACCAAGCGGGA
>CAYMMC010000587.1:0-2477 GCA_964391125.1 uncultured Akkermansia sp. | reverse complement strand
GGCCCGTGCGTCCGGCGGGACCCGGCCCGGAGCCGGAATCCGTTTCCGAGGCGTTTTTCGACTCGCTGCCCGATGAATAGGAGCGGAAGGACGTACCGTTGACAAGAGTTGACTTAGTTCACTGACTTAGTTAAGCTGACACCATGGCCACCACGACCGTCAACATTCACGAAGCCAAGACCCATCTTTCGCGGCTCATCGAAAGGGCGGAGCGGGGCGAGGAGATCATCATCGCCAAGGCAGGCGCTCCGAAGGTCCGGCTTGCGCCGATCGCCGCCGAGCCAGTGGTCCGGCGGCCGGGACGTTTTGCCGGTTCGCTGAAAGTCACCGCCGCCTTCTTCGAACCCATGGCCGAGGAGGATCTCGCTGCCTGGGAGGGAGGGGCCTTGCCGCAAACATGAGGCTGCTCCTCGACACGCACACGGCCCTGTGGTGGTGGGAGGATTCACCGGAACTGAGCGAGACCGCTAAGCGCTGCCTGTCGGACCCAGCCTCGGAGATTTTCTTCAGCCCTGTATCGGGCTACGAGATTTTCCAGAAGGTCCGCACCGGAAAGCTGGCTGTGCCGCGACCGCTACTGATCGATCTGCCGGGGGAGGTGCGCCGCGAGGGATGGCAAGTGCTGCCGCTCGGCCTCGACGAGTCCGTCCGCGCCGCCCGCATCGAGAGTCCGCATCGCGATCCCTTCGACCGTCTCCTCGCCGCCCAATCCGAGTTTCATGGTCTCGCGGTCGTCACCACCGACCCGTTCTTCGAAAGTTCCGGATTTCGAACCATGTGGTGAAGCGGTCCGACCAGATCCCTTGCCCTGCCGATGCCCATCTTCGAGAAACCTCCCCTCGACACCCTCGCGATGGCGAGAGACCGATGGACACCGCTCTACCTGGAACATGGGCGGCTCGAAGTCGACGACTCCAGCGTGAAGTGGATCGCGAAAGACGGCTCCGTCGTCCGTCTCCCCGTCGCCACCGTCAGCGCCCTCGTCCTCGGTCCCGGCACGACGATCACCCACGCCGCCGTCAAGGCCTGCGCCGACTGCAACGCACCGATTTTTTGGATGGGGGAGGAGGGGATGCGTTTCTACGCCTTCGGCATCGCGCCGAACCACGAGAACTCCATGGCCAGGAAGCACGCCGCCGCCTGGGCCAACCCCAAGGAACGCTCGCGCATCGCCCGCGACATGTTCCGCTTCCGCTTCGAGGATGTCGAGGTCGACAGCGCGACCATCCAGCAGCTGCGCGGCATGGAGGGGAAACGGGTGAAGCGCGAGTATGCCCTGCTCGGGGCCAAGCACGGAGTCACGTGGAAGGGGCGCAACTACAACGCCCGAAATTGGGAGATGGCCGACGGCATCAACCGGGCACTTTCGGCGGCCAACGCCAGCCTCTACGCGCTGACCGCCGCCGTCGTCTGCTCCATGGGCTTTCTCCCCCAGCTCGGCTTCGTCCATGACGCGGGGACGCTGCCCTTCGTCTACGACGTCGCCGACCTCTACAAGCACGAGACGAGCTGGCCCGCCGCCTTCGAAGCCATCGCGATCGACCCCCGAGACGACGGAACTCTCGTCCGTAAGCGGCTCAAGGAGCGCATCGAAGCATCCCGCCTCCTCAGGCGGATGCCCGAAGACCTGAAGCGTCTCGTCGGCGTCAAGGAGGAGGCCGGATGACGGTGCTCGTCGCCAACGACACGCCCGACGCGATTCGCGGCATGCTGAAGCGCTGGTTCATCGAGCCGCGTCCGAACGTCTTCGTGGGCACCCTCAATCCCCGAACCCATGCGAAAGTGATGGACTACATCCTGCGGAACGCGCCAAGCGACTTCGGTGTCCTCATCGTCAGCTCCATGCCAAACTGCCAGGGCTACCGCATCGAGCGCCACGGTCCGAGCGGGGCGATCGGACGCGACGAAGTCGAGATCTCGGGAATTCCGCTCGTGCTGGAGAAGCCCGGCGAGGCGCCGCCAACGCCCGAGGAGATGGCCGAATGGCCGTTCTGAACGGCCCGCCTCCGAAGTCAGACACCTCCGGCAGAACCGGAGCTTTGGGGATCGGAGCCGCCCGAAGCGGCCTGTGACATCGTTCCTCGGGAGAGCTCGAACGCCTTTCCCGCCCATTCCATCATCCCCCGCGCACCGCCGCGGGGTTCGAGGGTAGCCCCGAGCGGCCCGCTCGGGGAGCGAAGGTCGCAGGGACGCCCGATCGGCCGCGCGGCAAGATCATCCGTCGAAACCCTCCCCCCGATGAATGGGGACTGCCGGATCGCCCGAAGCTCGCCCGTCTCCCCGGCGGAGCCGGGGGTCCCTATTGGACAACGAGACGACTTGATTTCTGGTTTCTATGGTCGTAACTGACTGAGCGGTCGACTGTTTTCCCCACCCCCGTGGGGATGGTCCGTGAGTCTGCGCGCGACGCCGCTGAAGGCCCCCGTTTTCCCCACCCCCGTGGGGATGGTCCGGCGGTGAGGTTCTGGCCGCACGCC
>CAYMMC010000586.1:0-2478 GCA_964391125.1 uncultured Akkermansia sp. | reverse complement strand
GATGGCGGAGGCGGTGTTTTCCGGCGCGACCCGCGAGGCCCCGCGATGCGCGATCACGAGCGTTCCCGGATCGGCGGGTTCGGCGCGAAGGAATGGATTCATGGCCAGGGCGACAAGGCTCAGGATGGATAGACAGCGGGCGGGAGTCCCTAATCCCGCCTCTTTTGGGAATTGTAGGCGATGCATTCGTCGTCAGATTGACATTTGCCCTGCACTATCCGTCCATCCGACCGGACAACGCGAGATGAAATCCCCCCTTTATTGCGCCGCCTTCCTCCTGCTCGCCGGGATCGCCTCCGCCCAGGAGGGCCCCGAGGTCTCCGCCGACGAGTTTCCCCGCATCGCCCCCCTGGAGCCCGCGGAGGCCCTGGCGAGCTTCGAGATCGCCCCCGGATTCGAACTCACCCTGGCCGCGCACGAGCCCGACGTGACCGACCCCATCGCGATGGCCTTCGACGAAAGGGGCCGCGCCTACGTCGTCGAGATGGTCGGCTACTCCGAGCGCCGCGAGGACGCCGTCTGCCAGATTCGGCTCCTCTACGACGACGACCACGACGGGGTCTTCGAGCGGAGCGTGGTGTTCAAGGACAAGCTGAAATGGCCCAGCGGCATCGTCTGCTACAAGGGCGGGGTCTTCGTCGGGATGACGCCGGACCTCTACTACTTCCGCGACAACGACGGCGACGGCGTCTGCGACGAGGAGCGCACCGTCTTCACCGGCTTCGGCGGCGGCAACCTGCGGCTGAACATGCAGGCGCTATTCAACAGCCTGCGCTGGGGGCCGGACAACCGGATCTGGGGCGCGACGGCGGGGAACGGCGGCAACGTGACCCGGCCGGACGTCCCGGACTTCGAGCCCGTCGCCCTGCGCGGGGCCGACTTCTCCTTCGATCCCGAGAAGCTCGACCTGCGCCAGGAGAACGGCACCGCCCAGTACGGGCTCAGCTTCGATTCCCGGGGGCGCCGCTTCGTCTGCAGCAATTCCAACCATCTGATCTGGGCCGCCTACGAACGGCACCACGTGAAGCCGAACCCCTGGTTCAGCCTGCCCGCGCCCATTCTCAGCATCGCCGAAGACGGGCCCGCGCCGAACGTCCACCGCATCAGCCCGGACGAGCCTTGGCGCATCGTCAGGACGCGCTGGCGCGTCGCCGGAGTCGTCAAGGGGATCGTCGAGGGCGGGGGGCGCGTCTCCGGCTTCCTCGTCGCGGCGACCGGCATCCACCTCCACTGGGGCGACGCCTTCCCGCCCGAGTTTCGGGACAACGCCTTCATCGGGGACGTGGGCAGCAACCTCGTCCACCGCAAGGTCGTCTCGACGAGACCGGGGTCGGTGCAGCCCGTCGGACACCGCCCCGACCCGGACGAGACCACCGAGTTCCTCCGCAGCAGCGACACCTGGTTCCGCCCCTGCTCCTTTGCCAGCGGCCCCGACGGCTGCCTCTACGTCGTCGACATGTATCGCGAGACCATCGAGCATCCCTGGTCCCTCCCCGAGCCCATCAAGAAGCACCTCGACCTGAACGCCGGCAACGACCGCGGCCGCATCTACCGCGTCGCCCCCGAGGGCTTCCAGCCCCGCGACATCCCCGACCTCGGCGCCCTTTCCGACGAGGAGCTCGCCGCCCTGACGAGGCACGACAACGACTGGCACCGCACCACGGCGCGGCGCCTGCTCTACGAGCGCGGCAAGCCCGCCGCGCCGGTGCCAGCGGTCGAGCCCTTTCCCGCCGTCCTCGCCGCGGAGAGGCCGCTGCTCGACCGCATCGAATCCTCCCTCGGCGACCGCTGGATGGAGGCGGCAGTCCTCAACTCCCTCCGCAGCCCGGCCGACCTCGCCTCCGCCTGGGAGCGGGCGAGAGAGACGCCGACCTCCTTCCGCGCCCAGCTCGCCGGGATGGCCGCCCGCAGCGCGGACGCCCCCCTGCTCGAGACGATCGCCGAGGAACTGGCCGCCGCCGATCCCGACGAGGCCACCCTCGCCCTGCTCGCCAGCCTGCGCGACGGCATGCTGCGCGCCAAGGCCGACTGGAAAGGCTACGCCGCCTCGCCCCGATGGGCCGGCCTGTCGGCCAAGGCCGAGAAGGCTCTGGCAGACGCCTCCGCCTCCGCCCCCGAGCGCATCGCCGCGGTGAAGCTCCTGATCCTGCTCCCCGGCGCGGAGACCCAGCCGCTGCTCCGTTCCACGCTGGAATCCGAATCGAGCGATCCCGCCCTGGCCTCGGCCCTCGTCGGCGCCATCTCCGACCTCGACTACCTGATCGGACGCTTCGGCGCCCTCGAAAGCGCGGCGAAGGACGAGCTCGGCATCCGGCTGATCGCCAGGCCCAAGGCCTCCGCGGCCTTCCTCGCCGCCATCCGCGACGGACGGGTGCCGCTCGCCGACGCGCCCGCCAGCCTGATCGAGAACCTGCGCCGCCACGCCGACGCGGCGGTGCAGGCCCCCGCCGCCGAGGTGCTGCCGCCGGTGGTGAGCCG
>CAYMMC010000585.1:0-2486 GCA_964391125.1 uncultured Akkermansia sp. | reverse complement strand
GCCGACGCGGGTCCCGTGACGCGGGCGGTGGACCCGCCGGGCGGGGTCGAGGCGGAGCAGAGGAAGATCCCCGGATGGGGCGTCGCGTGGGGCCTCCAGGCCGCCACCGGGCGGGTCAGGAGCTGCCGCCAGTCCGCCGCTCCGCCGACGATGTCGCCCCCGACCAGATTGGGGTTGTAGCGCTCCGCTTCGGCGCAGTCCATGGTGTGCCGGGCGAGGACGAGATCCCGGAAGCCGGGGGCGAAGCGCTCGATCTGCGCCTCGATGCGCTCCGTCATGTCCACCCGCGACGCGGCCGGCACGTGGCAATAGGCCCAGAAGGTGTGCTTTCCCTCCGGCGCCCGGGTCGGATCGAACAGACTCTGCTGCGCCGCGAGGACGAAGGGCCGCTCGCTGTGGAGGCCCCGGTTGGCCTCGCGCTCGGAACGGGCGATTTCGTCGAGACCGCCGCCGATGTGGACGGTCCCGGCGCGACGGCATTCCGCCGCCGTCCACGGCACCGGTCCGCTCAGGGCGTAGTCGACCTTGAAGATGCCCGGCCCGTGGCGGAAGCGCAGCAGCCGCCTGGCGTAGCGGGACGGGAGGAGGTCCCCCGCGATGGCGACGAGCGCCGCCGGGGAGGTGTCGAAGAAATAGGCGCTCGATTCCGGCAAGTCACTCATGGAACGAACGTCGTGATCGGTTTCCACGCTCCCTCCGTTCGCCTCCAATTCGGCCACCAGGGCCGCCACGATGCTCTGCGAGCCGCCTTTGGCGATGGGCCATCCCTTGGCATGGCCCGCGAGCATCAGCATCAGGCCGATGGCGTTGGTGGCGAGCGGCGAGTCCAGCGGCAGCACGGAATGGGCGGCGTTGCCGGCGAGGAGGGCGCGGGCCTTCTCGTCGGTGAACCAAGCCCGCGCCGCCGCAAGGGCCGAAGGCGGAAGGCGGAGCCCGAAGGACAGCGCCGCCCGGGGATGGCGGGGCAGGCGCGGCGGGGCGAGGAGGTCCTCCATCAGCGCGTCGAAGCGCGGCAGGAGCGGCTCGAACAAGCGGCGGTAGGCCCGCCCCGAAGCCGCGTCGAAGCGGGCCGCCGTCGCCGCGACGGATCGCTCCATCACGGCGGCTTCGCCCCCGTCGAGCGGATGCGCGAGGGGCAGGTCGGGATGGATCCACTCCAAGCCGTGGCGCTCCAGCCCCAGCTCCCGGAAAAAGGGCGAGGCCAAGGCCATGGGATGGACCGCCGAACAGACGTCGTGGCGGAATCCCGGCAGGGTCAGCTCGGCGCTGCGCGCCCCGCCGCCGGGCCGCCCGTGCCTCTCGAAGACGCGGACGGAGAGGCCCCTCCGGGCCAGCGCGACGGCGGCGGCGAGTCCGTTCGGACCCGAGCCGACCACCACGGCGTCGAGGGGGGGGCTCATTCGCCCGGTCGGCGACCGCTCACAACTGCCCGCAGTCGGCGATGCGGACGTCCTTCGAGGTGCGCCCGCTGCGGCTGCCCAGGCCTTCGATGGTCTTCACCACGTCCAGGCCCTCGACGACCTTGCCGAAGACGACGTGGGCGTTGTCGAGCCATTCGGTCACCACCGTGGTGATGAAGAACTGCGAGCCGTTCGTGTTCGGACCCGCGTTCGCCATGCTGAGGATGCCGGGCTCGGTGTGCTTCAGCTGGAAGTTCTCGTCGTCGAAGCGGCGGCCGTAGATGGACTGCCCGCCGGTGCCGTCGCCCCGGGTGATGTCGCCGCCCTGGCACATGAAGTCGGGGATGACCCGGTGGAAGGGGCTGCCCTTGTAGCTGATGCCTTTTTCGCCGGTGCAGATCGCCCGGAAGTTCTCCGCCGTCTTGGGGACCACGTCGCTGCGCAGCTCGATGACGATGCGGCCCAGCGGTTCGCCTCCGGCGGTCATGTCGAAGAAAACGCGGGGAAGGGTGGGTTGGTTGTCGCTCATATGGAAAAATGGGGAAATGCTTGGTTTGCCGGAGCCGGGAATGGGTTCGGACGGCTCACTCGGTCACGGCTTCGACCGACTCGATGACGACGGTCTCGTTCGGCACGTCGTCCATCGACGCCTCGCGGACCGCGTCGCCGGAACGCGCCTTGAGGGTCTTCGTTCCCGTCGGCGTCTTCGCGATCTTGTCGACCACCTCGAGCCCCTCCACCACTTCGCCGAAGACGGCGTAGCCCCATCCGTCGAAGGAGGGGAAGTCGAGCTGGGTGTTGTCGGCGTGGTTGATGAAGAACTGCGCCGTGGCGCTGTGCGGGTCGCCGGTGCGGGCCATGGCGATGCTGCCCCGCTTGTTCTTGAGGCCGTTCTTGGCCTCGTTCTGGATGGGGTCCTTCGTCGCCTTCTGCTCGATGGAACCGTCCTCCTTCAGCGCGAAGCCCCCGCCCTGGACCATGAAGCCCTCGATGACGCGGTGGAAGACGGTCCGGTCGTAGAAGCCCTCCTTCACGTAGGCGAGGAAGTTCTTCACCGTCTCCGGCGCCTTCTCCTCGTTCAGTTCG
>CAYMMC010000584.1:0-2498 GCA_964391125.1 uncultured Akkermansia sp. | reverse complement strand
TTCATCCATCTCGCCCTCATCTTTGATGCGTTAATTTATGCTAACACGCCCTAGCGTCCTTCCCGAAGCCGCCGCGCGCCTCCCCCTCCCGTCATCCCGTGACGAAGGAAGCCGCTTTCGCCTTCGCGAAAGCGCTGCGCTCCGCTATCTTCCCCCCATGTCCCCGATCCGTTCCGACCGCCGCCGCTTTCTCAAATCCGCCGGACTCGCCGCCGGCGCCTCCGTCCTCGGCTTTCCCGCCATCACCCGCAGCCAGTCGCCGAACTCGAAGCTGGGCGTCGCCCTGATCGGCGTGGGCGGTCGGGGAGGCGCCCACGTCAAGGCCACCCTCGACGCGAAGGAGGACATCGTCGCCCTCGTCGACGTCAACGAGCATCACCTCGGAGCGGCCCTGCAGCAGGCGCCGAAGGCCCGCAGCCACCGCGACTTCCGCGAGCTGCTCGCCGGCAAGCTCGACGACATCGACGCGGTCTTCGTCTCCTCGACGGAGCACACCCACGCCTTCGCCATCCTTCCCGCCCTGCGCGCCGGGAAGCACGTCTACAGCGAGAAACCGCTCACCCGCGACATTCACGAGTGCCGCCGCGTCCTCGAGACGGCGGCGGCCCGTCCCGAGCTGGTGACCCAGATGGGCACCCAGATCCACGCCGGCGAGAACTACCGCCGCGTCGTCGAGCTGGTCGAGAGCGGCGCCATCGGAGCCGTGCGCGAAGTCCATTGCTGGGTGAGCCGCGCCTGGGGCTGGCAAACGCAGGAGGAGGCGGAGAAGCACAAGGATCTCATCTACACTCCCGACACCCCGACGCAGGGGATGCCCGTGCCCGAGGGGCTCGACTGGGATCTCTGGATCGGCCCCGCGCCCTGGCGCGAGTTCCACGAATTCTACTTCCCCGGTCCGCGCTGGTACCGCTGGTGGGATTTCGGCAACGGCACCATGTCCGACCTCGGCAGCCACCGCAACGACTTGCCCTGGTGGGCCCTGAAGCTCGACGCCCCGCTGACGGTCGAGCCCATCGCCGGGCCGGAGCCGCATCCCGACATCGCCCCCGCCTCCATGGCCGTGAAGTACACCTACGGCCAGCGCGGCGAGCTGCCGCCCGTGGAACTGACCTGGTACCAGGGTTCGGTCAAGCCGCCGCAGTGGCGCGAGGGCAAGATCCCCCAGTGGGGCGACGGCACCCTCTTCGTCGGCGAGGAGGGCATGCTGCTGGCCGACTACGGCAAGCACGTCCTCCTGCCGGAGGAGAAGTTCGCCAACTTCCAGCCGCCCGCCCCCTACATCCCTCCGTCGCCCGGACAGCAGGCCGAATGGTTCCTCGCCTGCAAGGGAGAGGGGCCGCAACCGCTCTGCCACTTCGGCTACGCCGCGCCGCTCACCGAGGCGAACCACCTCGGCAACATCGCCTACCGCGCAGGCAAGAAGCTGGAGTGGGACGCCAAGGCAATGAAGTTCCCCAACGCGCCCGAAGCCGAGCGCTTCCTCCGGCGCGAATACCGGGAGGGCTGGTCGCTCGACGGATAGACGACGGCGTCTTCATTCTCGTCGCGGACAGGTGATGCTCCTGATGGCGGCGGTTGGATTGCATGCGGTTTTATAGGTAACCTCATACAAGCCAACCGATAGCCCAGGCCCGTGCCATGCCATTCGGAAAAAGGTCCCTTCCACGCTTTTGATTCGCCCGGCCCGCCCGCCGGGCTCACCCCTTCAGGGCTTCGGCTTCGCCTCCGTCCAAAACGCCTCCGACCCTCGGCGTTTTTGATCCGCCCGGCCCGCCCGCCTTCTGCGCAAGGCTACGGTCGGGGTTTCGGCACGATTCAGTAGATGTGCGACGTGAACGGTTCTTCACCCGTCACCACACCCCTGTCAAACCCGCCCCTCTTGAAGGATCGAACCAAGAGGGCTTCGTCCCCGACCTCTTGCCATCCGCCCCTTCCTCGCCTTCCTTGCCCGATCCCGAAACCGCCCGCCCTTGGCCAAGTCACTCCCATTGCTCCTGCTGACGTTGCTTCTCCCGGCCTTTTCCCGAGGGACCGCCACCTACGATGCCGGCGGCCTGCCCCTGAGCGTGACCGATCCCGGAGGAAAGACCACGCTCACCAGCGCGACGCCCTCGGGCGGCTCGCGCAGACCACCGCGCCCACCGGAGCCGTCACGAAGTTCGCCTACGACGGGATGAGCGAAAGCGCCCTGAAACAAGACCGTCGCGGAGACTGGAGGCGGGCATCCGTCGCCTGGGTCGTGGCGAAGGAGACCAGCAATGCCGCACGCTTGGATTGCGGAGAAACTCAACCTGAAATCCGCCGCCAACGCCAGCCAGCAAATTCGACGCTTCCACAGGCTGCCTGTGAAAGCGCTGCCAGGAGAAGCCAAACAAGGGAACCTGTCACGAAATGTTGCGCGATCCCCGGCGCGCCCCCTGACACCCGGCGCGATATCGCCGCAGGCAGAGGCGCCCGCTCCACGGTCCCCGAAAATCGGCGATATACGCCCGTTTTTG
>CAYMMC010000583.1:0-2498 GCA_964391125.1 uncultured Akkermansia sp. | reverse complement strand
ACCTTCGCGAGCGGCTCCACGCCTGAATCCGGCGCGCACGGCATGGCGGAGGCGCCTCACTCGGCCGGCGCCAGATCGGCGAGATAGATCGCGGTGATCGGTCGGCCCGACTCGTCCTTCTCGTGGCTGGAATACCAGGACACCAGGCCGCGCCCGCCCTCCATCTCGACGAAGCCGGGATAGGAATTGTCGCCACCGCTGGGGAGCTCGGCGAAGGGCGCCAGGCCGCCGTCCTCCAGCCAATAGAGCGCCGTCCTGGGGCCTTCCTCGGTGTTCCTCCGGCCCCCGGCGAGGACGCGCCCGCCCCAATGGGCCAGCAGCGGACCGCCCACGAAGCGGTCCAGCTCCTGGGCCTGCCATCGTTCGTGGGGCGGCTTGGAGCGGGAGAGGCGGGCGCCTTCGCGGCTTTCCCGGCTGAGGGCGAGCAAGGTGCCGTCGTCTTCGAAGAGGAAGGCGGTTTCGTTCCCCATCGTCTCCTGAACCAGGGAGCGGAAGCGCCAGTTCAGGCCGTCCTCGCTTTCCAGCAGGGCCGCCTCCACGCCCGCTTGTCCGTCGCGGGAGGCGCCGGCGCTGGCCTCGGCGTGGCCGGCCTTGCGCCTCGCGCAGAGATAGGCGACGCCCTCGCGCGCCGCGGCCCGCCAGATGTAGTGGCCGTAGGTGCCCTCCAGGGGGCGGGGCGCCTCCCAGGCCTTGCCGTCCGCGGTGGAGACGCCGTATCCGAGATGCTTGTTCAGATCGTACTGCTCGCGGGGCAGCTCTCCCTCGCCGGAATACCAGGTCCCGGTGTAGACGAAGAGCCGGTCGCGGAAGACGAGGAAATGCGGGTCGCGGACGTCGCGCAGCGGCACGGAGAAGCGGTGCTCCTCGCGCCATTCCCGACCGTCCTCGCTGGAGAGGATCCGCACCGACGAAGTGGGGAAGACCATGTGCCCGTCGGGGCAGCTCCGGAAGGCGAGCCAGATCCGGCCGCGCCATTTCACCAGGTCGGTGAAGGCGTTGTGCTCGCCGTTGTGGTAGGCGCGGCGCACGTTCTCCACCCGCACGGCCGGACCGGCCTCGACCGGCGCGAGGCCGGACGACGCCAGGAGGAGAGCGAGGACCCCGCCCCCGAAATGTCTTGCGGTCTTCTTCATGGGCGCAGTATCCCCAGCGGGAAAAAAGGGGGCAACTCCCGCATTCGAGGCGGCGGCAGCGGGGTGGAGCCCGCCGAGCGGCCACGGCGTGAAAAAATGGTCGTTCCGCGGCGAAAGCCGACCTATCGTCGCGACATGAGCGAACCCATTCTGCGATTGGAGGGAGTGTCGAAATGGTACGAGGCGGCGCCGGACCGGCGCGTGCTCGACGGGCTCGACCTCGCCGTGGGCGAAGGCGAGCGCTTCGCCATCGTCGGCCCCTCCGGCTGCGGGAAGAGCACCTTGCTGAACCTCCTCGGCACCCTCGACGCCCCTTCGGAGGGGCGCGTCGTCGTCGACGGCACCGACACCGCCGGTCTCGGCGAGGAGGCCATCGCCCGGATCCGCTCGGAGAAGATCGGCTTCATCTTCCAGATGCACCATCTCCTGCCCCAATGCACCGCCTTGGAGAATGCGCTCGTCCCCACGCTCGCCCTGGCGAGGCGGCCCGACCCGACGACCGCGGCGGAGCGGGCCAAGAGGCTCTTCGACCGCGTCGGACTCGGCGACAAGCTCGACCGTCTGCCCTCGCAACTGTCCGGCGGGGAGCGGCAGCGCGTCGCGGTGGTGCGGGCGCTGATCAACTCGCCCAGGCTCCTCCTCGCCGACGAGCCCACCGGCGCCCTCGACGAGGACAACGCGGGCCGGCTGATGGAACTGCTCGCCGAGCTGAACGAGTCCGAGGGGCTCGCCCTCATCGTCGTGAGCCACGACGGCGCCCTCGCCGCCACCCTGGGTTCGGTCAGGACGCTGCATCGGGGGAAGCTGGAGGAGCAGGACTGAGCCCCGCCGCGGAATCGCCCGCGCCACCACGCCGCGCCGGGATCGCGGCGTCGGTTTTCCCTTCCACCGGAGCGGGCTTCCGCTTTAGTGTGCCGGTCCGATTCCGACCATGATCCCGATCGACCTCACTGGAAAAACCGTCCTCGTCACCGGCGCCTCGCAGGGCATCGGCGCCGCCATCGCGCGCACCTTCCACCGCGCCGGGGCCGATGTCGCCATCAACCATCCCGGCCTCGACGCCACCCGGAGCGACGCCGAGGCCCTCGCCGCGGAGCTGGACGCGGCGCGCCCCGGCGGAGCCCTCGTCGTCGCCGCCGACGTCTCCGAGGCGGAGCAGGTCGCGGCGATGATGGAGGCGCTCCGCGAATGGCGGGGCGGCTTCGACTTTCTCGTCAACAACGCCGCCATCATCCGCGACCGGACCATCGCGAAGATGAGCCGGGAGGAATGGGACGCGGTCCTCGGCGTGAACCTCACCGGCGTCTTCCTCTGCTGCCAGCGGGGGCTCGCGGCGATGCGCGACGGCGGCGCCATCGTCAGCTT
>CAYMMC010000582.1:0-2500 GCA_964391125.1 uncultured Akkermansia sp. | reverse complement strand
TCAGCGGTTCGCCGCCGGAAAGGGCGTCGCCGCGTTCGGATCGGGATCGGCCACGGTCAGCTCCAAGCGGGCTCCCAGCATCGCTTCGGGCGAGTCCAGGTCCCAGGCGTGTCGGTGGAGATAGGAACGGGGCACCCGGATCTCGAGGAGGCGGGCCCCGTCCCCGTCGGTCCGCAGGGCCGAGACGATGCCCTTCGGATCGAGGATCATGTCGTAGCCTTTGCCGAAGCTGCCCAGATCGATGGCGGGGGTGAAGCCGCGACCGTCCGACGACTTGGTGTAGATCAGCACCGGCTCGACCGCGCCGAAGGTCCGCACCTCGTCCGCCGAGCGGGCGTCGAGGAACAGCTTCGCCTGCAGGGCGGCCTGGTCGCCGAGGTCGGGCAGGGCCACGCCGTCCAGCTTCGCCACAACGTAGAGCGCCTTCGCGTCCGCCTCGAAGCGGACCGAGACCGATTCGGAGGCCCGCCGCTGCGCCACCGTCTCGACGGCGGGCGCCTGGTTCGCGTAGTCCTTCCACGCCCGCATCCTCGCCTCCTCGCCGAGCACGAGATCCCTCGAGGACTCCATCTCGCGGGAGAAGCGCACCACCTTGCCGTCGACCTCGAGCTGGATCCAGACATCCTGCTGGAAGAGCGTGACTCCCTCGGGGGCGACGAAGTCGAAGATCGAGAAGACCGTCTTCGTCCCCAGCGGCGAGACCGAAAAGGGCGTCGGCTGTCCCACCCGGTCGGCCATGCCCACCTGGAAGGTGCCGGAAAGCGCCTTGTCCGTGCCGTTCACCAGATCCCACTCGATCCTCATCCGGTCGCTCACGTTGACGAACTGCCGCGAGCTCCACAGCACCGAGACCGGACCGATGCGGACCGGCAGATCCACCACCTCCGAGGCCACGGAATCCTCCAGGAAGAAGGCGAAGCGCCCGAACTCGTCCGCGGGCTCCAGCGGGAAGAACAGCGGCGAGCCGTCGCGGCTCTTCCCGACCTCGGGACGCCGGTAGCGGAACTCGAGCTGCGTCGCCGTCCCCGCCGCCACGGTGAAGCGCTGCCCCGCCTCGCCCGGCAGCATCGCGCCGCCCACGGCGAGGCCGCCCATGCTCCCCTTCTTCTCCTCAGTCGTCTGGTTGCGGAGGATCACGGAGACGCCGATGGAGCCGTCGTTGCCGTAGGAGGCCGCCGCCGTGTGCGTCAGGTCCGGGGAGGGCGGGCCGTCCTTGAGATCGGCGAAAACGGCTTCGCCGAGAAAGCGGTGGACCCTCAGCGAGGGATGGACCCGTTCGCGCGCCGTCAGTTCCGGACCGTAGTGGAAGATGCGCTCGAGCCGGTCGCCCACGATCTCCATCGCCGCCGCCGGATGGGTGTCGGGATCGACGCCTCCGCCGAAGCGGGAGAGATGGCGCCCCAGGTCGATGAAGAGCACGCCGTTCGTCTCCGCCACCTCGCGGGCCGCCGTGGCGTAGGGCCGCTCGATGCCCCATTCCATCGCCCCGCCTCCGTAGTTCACCAGCGGCGGCCCGAAGAGAACGAGGTCGGACCGCGCGGCGCGGGCGGCCTCGACGATCTCCTGCAGGGCGCGCTTGTAGGTGTCGATGGAAAGGAAGGTGAAGGCGTCGTAGATGCCGTATTGGACGAGGACGAGGTCGGGATCGTGGAGGAAGGCGTCGGTGTGGGCCCGGCGCACCCCGTCGAAGACGGTGCCGTCGATGGAGGTGAGGTTCTCCAGGGCGATCTCGTCGCCCAGGTAGTCGGTCAGCTTCGCCTTGCCTCCCGGCGGCGGATTCAGGAGCCGGACGCTGCCGGGGTAGAAGAACTCGCGGGCCACTTGGGAGAGGAAGGCCCCGCAGTAGGAGTGGAGCGGATTGTTGCTCTCCCAGGCCGAGGGCAGCGGGGTGTAGCCGCCCATGACGTCGTCGCCCAGCGCGACGACGTGGATCGGGGCGCGGTCCTCCAGCTTGGGGAAGGTGCGGGGGAGGTATTGCTTCAGCCTCTCGCGTTGCTCGAGGGTCAGCGGATAGGCCGCGGCCTCCTGGACCGCGACGGCGAAGAGCAGCCCGAGGGAAAGGGACGCGGCGAAAAATCTCATGAATCGTTCCGAACGAAGGATAAACGGAGGGGGAAGGGCGAACCTTAGTCAAAGGAGCCCGAAATTCAAGGTTTGGCGAGGGGTCGGCTGCGCCGGCGCCTGCGGCCGCGTCCATCGGACGCGGACCGGACGCCCCTCGACGCCCGACCGGGGTCGACGGCCCCGGCGACAGGTTTTCCTCGCGGCACCCCACCGCGGCACAATCCCGTCTTGGCAAAGCGAGGGCTTCCTGCTACGCTGCCCCGTGCCAGTGCCATCCCCCTTCATGACCCAATAGAATTTTCTCCATAACCAATTTGCGTAGCTTCGGCTGCTGTCCAAGACGAAACCTAGGAAATTTCGCAAGCACAGGACATGCGCTCGACACACGCCCCGGATTGGGGCGTGTCGAAAGCGCTCCTGTGTGGGCCTCCTAGGT
>CAYMMC010000581.1:0-2503 GCA_964391125.1 uncultured Akkermansia sp. | reverse complement strand
GCGAGCCCATGATCATCGGGCGGCACTTCCTCGTGAAGATCAACGCCAACATCGGGAACTCCGCCGTCGCCTCCACCATCGACGAGGAGGTCGAGAAGCTCCAGTGGTCCACCCTCTGGGGCGCCGACACCGTCATGGACCTCTCCACCGGCAAGAACATCCACGCCACCCGCGAGTGGATCCTGCGCAACTCCCCCGTGCCCATCGGCACCGTCCCGATCTACCAGGCGCTCGAGAAGGTCAACGGCCGCGTCGAGGATCTCTGCTGGGAGGTCTTCCGCGACACCCTCGTCGAGCAGGCCGAGCAGGGCGTCGACTACTTCACCATCCACGCCGGCGTGCTGCTGCGCTTCATCCCGCTGACGGCCCGCCGCATGACCGGAATCGTCTCGCGCGGCGGCTCCATCCTGGCGAAATGGTGCCTCTACCACCACCGGGAGAACTTCCTCTACACCCACTGGACCGAGATCTGCGACCTGATGGCGAAGTACGACGTCTCCTTCTCCATCGGCGACGGTCTGCGGCCCGGCTCCATCGCCGACGCCAACGACGCCGCCCAGTTCGGCGAGCTCGAGGTGCAGGGCGAGCTGACCCGCGAGGCCTGGGCCCGCGGCGTCCAGGTCATGAACGAAGGTCCCGGCCACGTCCCCATGCACCTCATCCAGGAGAACATGGAGAAGCAGCTCGAATGGTGCCACGAGGCCCCCTTCTACACCCTAGGGCCCCTCACCACCGACGTCGCGCCCGGCTACGACCACATCACCAGCGGCATCGGCGCCGCCATGATCGGCTGGTACGGCTGCGCCATGCTTTGCTACGTCACGCCCAAGGAGCATCTCGGGCTGCCCAACCGCGAGGATGTCCGCGACGGCGTCGTCACCTACAAGATCGCCGCCCACGCCGCCGATCTCGCCAAGGGCCACCCCGCCGCCCAGCTCCGCGACAACGCCCTCAGCAAGGCCCGCTTCGAGTTCCGCTGGGAGGACCAGTTCAACCTCTCCCTCGATCCGACCAAGGCCCGCTCCTTCCACGACGAGACCCTGCCGCAGGACGGCGCCAAGACCGCCCATTTCTGCTCCATGTGCGGCCCCACCTTCTGCTCCATGAAGATCACCGAGGACGTCCGCGAGTACGCCGAGAAGCTCGGCATCGCCGACGACGAGGCGCTCAAGAAAGGCATGGCCGAAAAGGCCCGCGAGTTCGCCGAGAAGGGGGCGGAGATCTACAGCTAGGCGGCGAGCATCGTCCGTCGCCGCGTCCATCGGGCGCGGGACGGACGATCCGCCGACCTTCGGGCGGGGCCGGAGGGCCTCCGCTTCCCCTGATCGCGGACTGTGACGAAGCGCCGAAATCCCGCAATCTCTCCGCGATGCACACCCCCATTCCCCGCCGCCGCTTCGCCGGCCTCTCCCTCGCCGCCTCCGCCTCCGCCCTGCTGCCCTCGCTCGGTCGCGCCTCCGCTCCGCAGATCGAGCTCCTCGAGACGACGATCATCTCGCCGCAGCGGAACTACTACCATGGCTGGTCCACCGTGACCCGGACGAAACGGGGCGATCTCGTCCTCGTCTGGTCGGGACGCCGCGAAGCCCACGTCTGCCCCTTCGGCACGGTCGAGATGATGACCTCGCGCGACGACGGGAAGACCTGGACCTTTCCCCGCACCCTGCACGACGGTCCCATCGACGACCGCGACGCCGGCGTCCTGGAAACGGCGAAGGGCACCCTCCTCGTCACCACCTTCACTTCCCTCGCCTACGCGCCGATGATGAAGGAAGGCGGCAAGAAGGCCGACGATCCGAAGTGGCAGGCGGTCCACGCGCGCATTCCCGACGACGAGAAGCGCGAGCTGGAGCTCGGCACCTGGTGCCTCCGCTCGACGGACGGAGGACTCTCCTTCTCCGCCCGCATCGACACGATCGTGAACAGCCCGCACGGCCCCTGCCAGCTCGCCGACGGGCGGATCCTCTACGCCGGCAAGGAGCTCTGGACCGAGGACAAGCGCGTCGGCGCGGTCGTCTCCACCGACGACGGAGCATCCTGGAAATGGCTCTCGGAGATCCCGGCGCGCGAGGGGGACGACGTCCGCAACTACCACGAGCTGCACGCGGTGCAATGCGCCAGCGGCAAGATCGTCGTCCAGATCCGGAATCACAACGAGGCGAACAAGGGCGAAACCTTGCAAACCGAATCCACCGACGGGGGCGCGACCTGGTCCACCCCTCGCGCCATCGGGGTCTGGGGCCTGCCCGCGCACCTGCTGCGGCTCAAGGACGACCGCCTCCTGATGACCTACGGCCATCGCCGGAAGCCATTCGGCAACCAAGCCCGCGTCAGCGCGGACGAAGGCGCGACCTGGTCCGAGCCCGTCACGGTCTCCGGCGACGGCGCCGGCGGCGACCTTGGCTACCCTTCGACGGTGGAGCTGGACGACGGCAGCCTCCTCAGCGTGTGGTACGAGAAGCTCGCCGACCAGCCCATGGCCCAGCTTCGCCAGGCCCGCTGG
>CAYMMC010000580.1:0-2507 GCA_964391125.1 uncultured Akkermansia sp. | reverse complement strand
GCATGGTATCCCCGGTCCCCCCCGCGACGCAAGCATTTCGCGCTTCGCGGCGGAGTTCGTTCGCCCTTCTTCCGACCTTCCTTCGAGGGGAGCGAGATCCGTCCGCAACCGGGCCGGGAGAGCCTTCAATTCCGCCCGAAGGCCTCCGTGACCAGGACCGGGGCCAGGCTGGAGCGGGCCGCCTCGATGCGCAGGTCTCGGCGCTGCCGTTCGCGGAAGACGCTCACGGTCTCGTAGCCCGCCGCGGCGAGCTGGTCGAGCGCTTCGGAAAAGCCGTCGCCGACGCGGGTCGGCGTGTGCGAGTCGGAGCCGATCACCACGGGAATGCCGCGTTCGGCCATCAGCGCGAGCATTTCGGGGCCGGGGTTCATCTCGGGATAGGATTTGTTCAAGCCCGAGGTGTTGATCTCCATCGCCACGCCGGTCTCGGCGATGCGGTCGAGCGCCCGCTTGACGAAGGGGCGGATGCGGTCGAATTCCCAGTCCGCCGGGCTGGCGTTCTTGACGAGGTCGGGATGGGACAGGCAGTCGAAGAGCCCGCTCTCCGCCGATTCGGCGAGATGGTCGAAATACTGCTTCTGGAAGGCGAAGGGGTCGCCGTGCCAGAAGGCGTCCATGTATTCCCCGATGTGCCAGTGGACCGAGCCGAGGACGTAGTGGAAGCCGGCGCGGCCGTGCAGCTCGCGCAGCCAGTCCTCCATCCCGGGGAAGTAGTCGCTCTCCAGGCCGAGGAGCACCTCGAAGCCCTCCGGCGCCGCCTCCGCCGCCTCGTCCACGAGCGCGAGATATTCGTTGAACTGCTCCGGGGCCATGCGCACCCGGCTGGAGAAGCCGTTCGGCATGGGGCTGTGGCAGGTCATCACGATGCCCGCGAAGCCCTGTGCCACGCCCTGCTCCATGTAGAGGGTCGGATGCCCCTCGGCGTGCTTGCAGAGGGGCGTGTGCATGTGGCTGTCGAAGAGGATCGGACGGGATTCGGACATGGAGGGGATGGGGCAACCTGCCCCATTCCTCGACGGGGCCAAAGCAATTTTTGCTCAATTTCCGCCGAGCGCGGCCCGCAAGGCGCGGCAGTTCTCGCGGAGATGGGCCGGATTGATCGTTCCCACGATCGCCGCCGTGGTCGCGGGATGGGCGAAGGCGAAGCCGAAGGCGGCCTCGACCGGGTTCCCGGGCGGAGCCTCTCCGCCGAACCAGCCGCTGCCGAGCGCCTTCTTGACGAACACCGCCGTGCCCGACGAGGCGGCGGCGTCGAGCACCGGCTCCTCCTCGCGGTGCCAGGGACTGTAGGCGACCATCACCGCGTCGAGGCCCAGCTCGACGGCGCGCCGTCCGCCCGCGACGGTCTTCGACGAGATGCCGGCGGCGAGGATCTTGCCTGCGGACTTGGCCGCCGCCAGGGCCTCCAGCGCACCGGAGCGATCCAGGACGTCGAGATCGTTTCCATCGGAGTGGAGCAGCAGGCAGTCGACCCGGTCGGTCCGGAGACGGGACAGGGTGCGGTCGATGCTCGCGGCGACGGCGGCGGCGGAGAAGTCGAAATGCGAGACGCCGTCGCGGAACTCCTCGCCCGCCTTGGACACGAGGACCCATTCCTCGCGGCGCGGGCCGAGGAGGCGGCCGAGGCGCTCCTCGCTGGCGCCGTAGGCGGGGGCGGTGTCGAGCAGATTGATGCCCTCCTCGCGGGCGAGGTCGAGCAGGGAGAGGATCTCCCCGTCGCTGGGCAGGTCGAAGGCGGCGGGATACTTCACCTGCTGGTTGCGTCCGAACTTCACCGTGCCCAGTCCGAGGGCGGATACGGAGAGGCCGGTGGAGGCAAGGGGGCGCTGGCGCATGGAGCTGTCGGGCGTGATGGGGAGGAAGGAGGGCGGGAAGCGGGCGGCGGGGGAGCCGGGCATCCGCCCGACCGTTCCACAAGGCCGGAAAGGCCCGCGAAGCCTGTCCGCCTTGGCTCGGTCTACCATTGCACGCCTTTCGACGCTTTGCGCCCTTTTGCTCGCCGTTCCCCTTCCTTCGGTCTCGGGCGGTTCCCCGCTCACGGCTCAGGCGCTGCTTCGGGCTCTCTCGAAATCGGAGCCGGCGCCCACCCGGTTCGGCGCCTTCCGGTCACGCCCCTCGGCATCGGCCGATCCGCCGCTTCCTGCCTCCGCCGCGCGGGAAATCTCGTTTCCGGAAAAACCTTTGACTCCCTCAGCGAAACTGGACCATCCTGGCGGTCGATGCCTCGGCCCGGCTCGGGTTCGGCGAGCGGTCCCGGAAGGGAAGGGGCCGCCCTCCCGAAAACGTCCGGCCAGCCAAGGCCGAACCGAGCCGAAAAGCGCCTCTCCATGACGAACCGACGAGACTTTCTCAAGCAGGCCGCCCTTCTCTCCGGCAGTCTGGGCGCGTTTTCCGCCCTGCCTCCGGCCTTGGCGCGGGCGTTGAACATCGAGCCTGCGCCGGGCTCTACCTTCATGGACGCGAAGCACGTGGTGATCCTGATGCAGGAGAACCGCTCCTTCGACCAC
>CAYMMC010000579.1:0-2522 GCA_964391125.1 uncultured Akkermansia sp. | reverse complement strand
AGCCCGCCCTCCTCGCGCCCGCCGCCCGCGCCCGCGCCGAGCGCTGCGGCGCCGAGAGTGGGCGCTTCGCCCGGCACGGGGAAGGCTTGGGCCTGGGCCTTGCCGGCGAAGAGGCCGCCGTGGCCGCGGCACTTTCCGTGCGGCACGAGGTCGGGCGGCAGGTCCATCCGGTAGGGATGCCGCGTCCGCATGGTCTGGAGCTGGCCGCATTCCCGGCAGAGGGTGAGCTCCCGGGTGCCGGGAGGCGGGGCGAGCTTCGCGGCGGGGAAGCCGCCGCCCTCGGCCGCCTTCATCACCGACGTCCAGACGGGCAGGGCGAGAGTGCTGCCGTAGCCGCGGTCCATGATCTTCTTGGGTTGGTCGAGGCCGACCCAGACGCCGGTGGTGAGCTTGTCGGTGTAGCCGACGAACCAGGCGTCGGTGTAGTCGTTGGTGGTGCCGGTCTTGCCGTAGGCGGGAGCGGTGTAGCCCGCCTTCCGCGCCTCGGTGGCGGTGCCCTCGTCCATCACCTTGCCGAGGATGTCGGAGGTGACCCAGGCGACGCCTTCGGGGAAGATCCTCCGACCGGAGGGCTGGTGCCGGTAGAGCAGCGATCCGTCGGCATGCTCGATGCGCGAGATGAGATGCGGCGAGAGGTTCGCTCCGCCTGCGGCGAGCGTCGAGTAGGCGCTGGCGAGGGTGACGGGCGAGGCCTCGAAGGCTCCCAGCGAGATCACGGGCGAGTTGGGGATTTCGCCGAATTTCAATGCCCCGGCGAGGTCGCGGATCTGTCCGATGCCGGCGATCTGGCCGACGCGTACCGACATGGTGTTGCGCGAGCGGATCAGGCCGATGGCGGCGGGTTGGAGCCCGGTGAAGGCGCCGTCGCTGTTCCTCGGCGACCAGTTCGCGAGGCGCACCGGGTCGTCGCTGACGTAGGCGCCCGGGAGCAGCCCGCCGCGATGGAAGGCGACGGCGTAGACGAAGGGCTTGAAGGTCGAGCCGACCTGCCGCTTGGCCTGGAAGGCGCGGTTGAAGGAGCTTTCGCCGAAGTCGCGGCCGCCGACGAGGGCGACGATGCCGCCGTCGCGGTTGTCCAGAGTGACGACCGAGCCCTGGAGGTATTTCGTCGCCGTGCCGGCGCGGTGCGAGCTGCGCGGGCTGTGGCGGTAGCCGGGGCGGCGCTCGATCCCGGCGAGGTGCCGGTCCAGCTCCCTCTGGGCGACCTCCTGGAGCCCGGAATCGATCGTGGTGTGGATGCGGAGCCCTCCGCTCTCGATCAGATGGGGCTCCAAATAGTCCTCCAGCAGGTCGAAGACCGCCTGCAGCGGGTAGCTGCCGGTGGCGAGGCGTTGGTTCGGGGGGCGAAGGGCGATGACCTGGCGCTTCGCCCGGTCCGCCTCGGCGCGCGAGACGACGTCGGAGGCGACGAGACGCTCCAGCACCTCGGTCTGCACGTCTCTGGCGTTTTCCTCGCTGCGGAAGGGATTGAGGAGGCTGGGTCCGCGGATCACACCGACGAGCATGGCGCTCTCCGCGAGAGTGAGCTGCGAGGCGGGCTTCATGAAGTAGCCCTGCGCGGCCCGCTCGACCCCGTAGAGGCCGGAACCGAAATAGATCCGGTTCATGTAGCAGGTGAGGATCTCCTCCTTCGAGTACTCCTGCTCGAGGCGATAGGCGAGGGCGGCCTCCATCAGCTTCCGCTGCAGCGACATCTCCCGCATCCCGTAGGTGTTGCGGGCGAGCTGCATCGTGATGGTGGAGGCCCCTTGATCGATTCCGCCGGATTTCAGGTTGGCCACCATGGCGCGGACCACTCCGAGATAGTCGATCCCGCCGTGCTCGTAGAAGCGGTTGTCCTCGCGGGCGAGGAGGGCTTGGACGAAATGCTCGGAAACCTGCGAGGCTGGCACCGAGACCCGGTTTTCGCCGTGACCGGAGACATGCCCCATCAGTTTCCCTTTGCGGTCGTAGACGAGGGTGCGCTCGGGGATCTCCTTGACCTGGGCGAGGTCGAAGCGCATCGCCTTGTAGCCGTACCAAGCCGCTCCGCCCACGACCGCCAGACCTCCGAGAAACAGACCCGTCCCGAAGGCCTTGCGGAGGAAGCGGCCCAGGAGCGAGCCTTTGCGCCGCCTGCCAGATCGGGATCTCCCGCCTCTGCGGGACGAGGCCGCTCCCTTGCGGCTGGAGCGGCGGGAGGAGGAGTTCTTGCGTCTGGCCATGGAAATTATCAAGCTTACTTGATATTTCGGTCCGCGCCAGAGGAGAGAGGAGGAAATGAGCGGAGGGACCGTGGGAAGGGGGCGTCCGCGTTCGGGGAGAATCTTGTCCTTCGGTTCCCATCAGGTGCGTCCGAGCATCCTCCGAGCGGATCAGACGGAAGCTCGCGCCTTGCCACACCACCACATGCACCGAGAGGGGGCGTTCCGACAGCCGACCCTACGTCTACCAGGCCAGCAGGGCGCCGAGGTGCCCCCTGGAGTCTCCGAGGCCGAGCCCCGCGCCGCTGTCCTCGAGCTGGAAGCCGTAGTCGAAGCGCA
>CAYMMC010000578.1:0-2527 GCA_964391125.1 uncultured Akkermansia sp. | reverse complement strand
ATTCGAACCCACGGTAGAGTTTCCCCTACACACGCTTTCCAAGCGTGCTCCTTAAACCGCTCAGACACCTGTCCTTGACCGGGAAAAAATCGCGGAACGGGAAGATGGAGGGTTCTGGCGCTTTGGCAAGGGAAAAGAGGGGCTGGGGCCATCGCGCCATGGCTTTCCGCGCCCGCTTCGGGGTCCGGGGCGGCCCGCCGGGCGGGCGGGGAGGGCAATCCCGCGTTCGGGGCGAAGTTTTCCGTTGCCCCGGGGCGCGGGCTTCGGTTCAATGGCGCATGGCATACAAAGTAGGCATCATTGGATACGGCTGGGCGGCGACGGCCCACGCGGACGCGATCAACGGAACGGACCAGGGCACGGTGTCGGCGATCTACTCCTCCCGCCCGCTCGACGACGCGGAGGTCTCGGCGCGGCACGGCAGCGCCATCAAGACCTACACGAACCTCGACGAGATGCTCGCCTCGGACATCGACGTGGTCTCGATCACGAGCTATCCGGCCCAGCACCGCGCCCAGGCCGAGGCCGCCGCCAAGGCAGGCAAGCACATCATCCTGGAGAAGCCGGTGGCCCTGAACTGGGAGGACGCGCGCGCCATCGGCGAGGCGGTGAAGGCCGCCGGGGTGAGGGCCTGCGTCTGCTTCGAGCTGCGCTTCGTCAGCCAGTTCCTCACCACGAGCAAGCTCCTCGCCAGCGGGATGATCGGCGAGATCCACTACGGCGAGGCCGACTACTACCACGGCATCGGCCCCTGGTACGGCCAGTATCGCTGGAACACGACCCGCGAGAACGGCGGCAGCAGCCTGCTCTCGGCGGGCTGCCACGCGCTCGACGCGCTGCTCCTCTGCATGGGCAACCAGGTCGAGGAGGTGAGCGCCTACGAGACTCAGTCGAGGCACGAGATTTTCCAGAAATACGAATACGCCACCACCACGGTCTCGCTGCTGAAGTTCGCCAACGGCGCGGTCGGGAAGGTGGCCTCGGTGATCGACTGCCAGCAGCCCTACTACTTCCACACCCATCTGGTGGGCAGCGAGGGCAGCCTGCTGGACAACAAGCTCTACTCGACGAAGCTCGGCCTGCGCGACAAGAAGTGGACGGAGCTGCCCGTGGCCCTGGCCGACTCCGGCGACGTCGCCGACCACCCCTACAAGGACCAGTTCCAGTCCTTCTTCGACGCGCTGGACCGGGGCGAGGACATGGAGCGCACCAGTCTGACCGAGGCGCTGGAGAGCTTCCGGATCCTCTTCGCCTGCGACCGCTCGGCCCGCGAGGGCCGTCCGGTGAAGGTGAGCGAGTTCGCTTGAGCCCGGCTCAGGCGATCCCGCGAGCCGCGTCGGCGACGCGGTCGGCGAGGTCCGTCCAGGAGAAGCGCGCGGCTCTCGCGAGGGCGGCGCGGCGGGCCTCGGCGCGGGCGGAGGCGTCGAGACGGAGGAAGCGCTCGATCGCGTCGGCGATCTCCGTCTCGCTCTCCGGATCGAAGTAGACGGCCGCCTCTCCGCCGACCTCCGGCAGGCTGGCGGCGTTCGAGAGGAGGACGGGGCAGCCGCAGGCCATGGCCTCCAGCGGAGGCAGGCCGAAGCCTTCGTAGAGGCTGGGAAAGACGAAGCCGTCGGCGCGGCGGTAGCGGCGCACGAGTTCGTCGTCGTCGACGCGCCCGAGCCATTCGATGCCGGCGCCCTGGATGGTTTCGACCTCTGCGAAGTTGCGGGGGTTGGCCCCGCCGACAAGCTGGAGCCGGGCGCCCTCGGGGAGCCGGCCTGCCGCGCCGAGGGCGAGCCAGGCGCGGAGGAGGCGGCCGAGATTTTTCCGCGGGTCCATCGAGCCGACGCAGAGCAGCACCGGACCCTCTCGCCCCTCGGACGCGACCGGGTCGGCGGGGCCGGGGGAGAAGGCGGGACCGGCGGCGTTGCCGAGGACGAGGATGTCCTCCTCGCGAAGGCCGAGCCTGGGGGCGAGGCGGCGGCGGGAGAACTCGGAGACGGTCGCGACGCGGGCGGCGCGTTTCGCGAGGCGGGGGAGGAGGAGCTGGTAGACGCTGCGGAAGGAGCGGCTGAAGCCCTCGGGCCGGTCCCAGACGGCGGCGTCGTGGACGACGGCGAGCTGTCGCCCTACGGCGAGGGGGCCGGTGTTGCAGAGGGAAAGGAGGACCTCGTCGCGCGCGATCCGCCGGGGCAGGGCGAACTGCTCCCAGGCGTGGCCTTTCAAACCGGCGAGAGGCCGGGCGGGCGAGGTCTCGCGCAGGGCGAGGGCTGGATCGCGGGCGAGTCGCGCGGAGACCTCGTCGGCGAAGCGTTCGACGCCGGTCAGGGGGCGGCCGCGGAAGCGGGCGTTGAGGAGGAGGCGGGTCATCGCTGGAAGGTGGGCGGCAGTCCGGCTTCGGACCAGTCCTGCGGGCGATGGCGGCGGATGCGGACGCGGCGCCCGAGGGTGGCGGACCAGAGCAGGATCAGGACGATGACGACGGTGGCGGGGATGGCCTGGTTCCCGCCGAACCAGTAGGGGATGCGGAGGATTTCCATCAGCC
>CAYMMC010000577.1:0-2533 GCA_964391125.1 uncultured Akkermansia sp. | reverse complement strand
TCGAGCCGATGGACGACGCTGCCGTCCCTCCCGTGCGCCACCATCGTGAAGCGCTGGCCCGCCGCCACTCCGTTGCCCGCCGAACCGCTGCGGTGGCCGATGCCCGCTACGTTGACGCCGTTCCCTGCGAGGTTCCAGCTCCCCGACTCGATGTAGACATGGCCCGCGCGGCTCCCGAGGGAGTTGTTGGACGCGCTGCTGCGCTGGGTCCCGTGCCCCACCATCGCCCCCGAATCCTCGCCGGCGCCCGCCAGCACGCTCAGACTCCCGGCCTGCGAGACCATCGAAACGTCGCCGGACAGGGTGAAGGTGATCGCCGATCCCTCGTAGCCGCCGTGGCCCACCTGCGCGAAGCTGCGCAGCCCTCCCCCGCCCCTCAGCACGATGTCGCCGTGCGCCGAGACGGCGACGTGGCCCTCCATGGCCGAGGCGTTGGAGCCCGCGTTGCCCGAGGAACGGCCACCATGCCCCACCATCGCGTAGGCGTCGTCGGCCGCACCGGAGAGAATCTCCACCGCGCCCGCCCCGGACGCCGCCGAGGAGAACCCCACCAGGTCCGCCACCCCGTCCCCGTCCAGGTCCCCGAGGTCGTCGAAGAGCCCCAAACCCAGCGAGGTGCCCAGCGCGCCGCTGCCCGCGCTCACCACCACGTCCCCGGAATGGTTGCCGTCGGCGTCGTAGCCCCCGTGCCCGATCTGCGCGTAGGCCCTCGCCCCCTCGCCTGCCTCCAGACGGACGGCGCCGACGGCGCGCACCACCACGTCGCCGCTGTGGTCGCCACGGTTGGCGTCCCCGCCGTGACCGATCATCGCCCAGGACTCCGACGAATCCGCTTGGCCCGCCTTGAAGATCACGTCCCCGCCCAAGGCCGCCACCGAAACCGTCCCGGAGTTCCCCTCGGGAGTGGCCGCGTTGCCCCCGTTGGAGCCCCCGTGCCCGATCATCACCCCCGTCCGGAGGCCCGTGCCCGCCGTCCCCAGCACCGAGCCCGCCGCCCGAACCGTGATCGACCCTTCGTGGTCGCCCGTCGCGTTGCGACCACCGTGGCCGATCACCGCGTAGGCGTTCTGCCTCGCGCCGCCCAGAAGGACGACGTCCCCGCCGCTGCTGACCACGCGAATCTCCCCGCCGTAGTCGCCTGCGGCGGCGGCAATGCTCCCGTGCCCGATCTGCGCCCAGCGCTCGTTGCCCCCGGCGCCCTGCCCGGCGGCGAGGCTGATGTCGCCGGACGCTCTCACGGTGACGTCGCCCTCGGAGTCGCCGGTCAGGTTGCTGCTGCTGCTTCTCCCGCCGTGACCGATCTGCGCGTAGGCGTCGCCGCCCGCGTTCTCGGCCGCGCCCGACAGGCTCACGCCACCGCCCGCCGTCTCCACGACGATGCTCCCCGAGCGGTCCCCGTCGTGGTTGCGCCCACCGTGCCCGATCTGCGCGTAGGTCCCCGCCGAGCCGCTCGTCCCCCCGCTCACGACGACGTCTCCCGAAAGGCCGCTCAGGGAGATTCCGCCCGACAGGGCACCGTCGGAATCGTGTCCGCCGTGGCCGATCTGGGCATAACCGTTGGCCGCCGATCCGGATCCCCCGGTCAGCGTCACCTGGCGGAAATTCTCCAGGGCGATGGTTCCGCCCTTGGCGCTTCCCTTTACGGAATCTCCCCCGTGGCCGATCTGGGCGTAGGCGCTATTCCTCGATCCGGCCGCCAGGAGAAGGTCGGACGGAACCGACGAGATCAACTGGATGGAGCCGTCGAGAGCGTTGCCCACGCTGCCTCGGCCGCCATGACCGATCTGGGCGTAGGCCCCGGTGTTGGAGCCTCCGAGGACGCTCAGGCCGCCCGCGCGGGTGCGCAGGGAGATGCTCCCGCCGGTGTCCTGATCCACCGCAGTGGGGCGATACCCGACCTGGGCGAACGCGCCCGACGCCCCTCCGCCACGCAGCTCCACCCCATGCCCCAGCACCGTGGTGACGCCCGCGCGACTGCCCAGGGCGATTCCGGCGGTCTGGCCGCCGTCGCCGATGCGCACGCTTCCTCCGTTGACGCCGTATCCTCCCGCCGTCAGCAGATCGTCCAGGGAGAAGTCGGCAGGGTTCGGATGCCCTCCCCCAACTGTGGGCGCCGAAGCAAAGCCCGCGCTACCATTCCATCCGGCGACCAAATTCAACGCGCCGCCGCCCGAGTTCTGGAGACTCGCTCCCACGGCCAAGTGGCGGTGGGCCAAAAGACTCAAGCCAGTGTCCCCGGCCCAGACCACGTTGGCTCCGGCGGCCACGACGATGTCGCCCTCATCCGGTCCCGCCGCCGCCGTGGTGATGACCACGTTGCCGCCAGCCAGTTGCGCCTCCAGGGTCGAGCTGCCGATTTGGTTCGGCGCGGAAGGAGCGGCACCGTTCAGAATGGTGAAATTCGTCGGGTCCAGCAACAGCGTTCCCGCAGGTCCTTCAGTCGCCAAGGTCGAAACCATCCCGTCGTACAACAAGGCGTCCCTCCCCGACACCTCCACGAAGCCGCCTCCGCCGACGCCTTCGGCGCTGGCGT
>CAYMMC010000576.1:0-2537 GCA_964391125.1 uncultured Akkermansia sp. | reverse complement strand
CGTCGCTCCGTCGCGGCCACCCTGCTGTTCGCGGGCGCCCTCGCCCTCCTCGACGCCGCCACCGGCTGGAACTACGGGTTCGTCGGCCCCGACGTCCCGTCCCAGCGAAACCTGCTCGAGTTTCTCGGCCCCTACCCGCTCCGCCTGGCTTGGATGGCCCTGATCGGGACGGGGCTCTTCGCGCTTTGCCTGCTGCCCTGGCTCGGGAGCAGGCGGAAAGGCCCGTCCCGGCGTTGATTCCGGACCCCGCCACCGTAGAGTGGGAAAGGCACCGCCCGCACCCGACATGCCGCCGACCGCCGACGCTTCCGCCCCTTTGCGCCTCTACGATCCCCAGGCGGGCGCCCCCGCGTTCTCGATGCGGCCCAGCGGCGCCCTCGGCGACTTCTCCTCCGCCCAGCGGTGGAACTACTTCACGATCCTGTGGGTGGAACAAGGCACTGGCGTCGCCCACGCCGACCTGCGCCGCTTCGAGTTCGCCAGTCCCTCGATCCTGTTCTTCAATCCCTACCAAACCTTCTTCCTCGAGCCGCTCTCCGCGCTCTCGGGCAGGACGATGCAGTTCCACGCCAATTTCTTCTGCATCGAGACCCATCACGACGAGGTCGGCTGCAACGGCATCCTCTTCAACGATCTCCATGGAGCCCCGCTGATCGACCCGAGCGAGGAGCTCTCCGACTTCGAGACTCTCCACGCCCAGATGGAGACGGAGTTCCAGCGAGCCGACCTGGCCCGCTCGGAGATGCTTCTCGCCTATCTGAAGGTCTTCCTGATCCGGGCGACGCGCCTCAAGCGCCAGCAGCAGGGCGAGCCCCCCCGCCGACAATCCCCCGACATCCCCTCCGCCCTCGCCCGCTTCCTGGAGCTGCTGGAGGAGAACTACCTCGGCGAAATGCGTCCGGCGGACTACGCCGACCGCCTCCACGTGACCCCGAAGGCCCTCTCCCGCTTGGCCAAGGCCCACCTGGGCCGCTCCGTCGGCCAGTTGATCCGGGAGCGCAAGCTGCAACACGCCAAATGGCACCTGCTGCACAGCCGGAAGCCCGTCAAGCAGATCGCGTGGGAGACGGGATTCGCCGACGAATACTACTTCAGCCGTCTCTTCAAGCGCGCCGTCGGCCTGTCCCCCACCCGCTTCCGCAATTTCGAAACCCGCATCCGGGAGGGGAGAAATTTGTCCATCTGACCGCGCCTTTGCTCCATTTCCTTTCTCCCGTCCCGGACGAAGCTCGAGAGATGAACCTTCTGGAAAAGGCCGCCACCCTCGCCGCCGGCGCCGACCGGCTCGGGCTCACCCTCACCCGCATCGGAGTGATGGTCGTTCTCCTCTGGATCGGGGGACTGAAAATCTTCAAATACGAAGCCGACGGCATCGTCCCCTTCGTGGCCAACAGCCCCTTCATGAGTTTCTTCTACGCCCACCCGGCTCCGGAATACAAGACGCGGATGAACCCCGAGGGCGCCCTCGTTCCCGAAAACCGGGAATGGCACGAGAGCAACCGCACCTACCCCTTCTCCTACGGGCTCGGCGCCGTCATCGTGCTCTACGGCATCATGCTCGGCCTGCATCCCTGGAGACCGGAGATCGCCGCCCTCGGAGGCTTCCTCGTCGTGGTCATGTCCCTGGTGACGCTGTCCTTCCTCGTCACCACGCCGGAATGCTGGGTGCCCGACCTGGGCGACCAGGAGCATGGATTCCCCTATCTCAGCGGCAGGGGGCGCCTCGTCGTCAAGGATGCCATCATGCTCGGCGCCGGGGTCGTCCTCATGGCCCAGTCGGCCCGCGCTTGGCTGGAAAAGCGCAAGGGCGTTTCGTAGGTCCCGCGCCACGGATGGCCGGAGCCGCGCCGCCTCGCAATCCGCCCCGGCGGATTGCCGCCCCGGTGGATTGCCGAGCCGGCAGCCCCCGAGGCCACGCGGATCACAGCTCCACCCGGATCGCCGCGCTCGCCGTCCTCGCCTTCTCCCTGGCCTCGGCCACGCTTTCGCCCCGTGCTAAGGCCACGCCCATGCGGCGCTTTCCGGCGACCTTGGGCTTGCCGAAAAGACGGATCTGGGTGTCGGGCTGGCGCAGCGCCTCCCCGAGATTCCCGTAGACGGGCGCTTCCGACTCCCCCTCCACCAGCAGCACGGCCGAAGCGGAGGGACCGAGCTGGCGGATCGAGGGGATGGGCAGCCCGAGGACGGCGCGGGCGTGCAGGGCGAACTGGGAGAGGTCCTGCGAGATCATCGTGACCATGCCGGTGTCGTGGGGACGGGGCGAGACCTCGGAGAAAACGACCTCGTCGCCCTTCACGAAAAGCTCCACCCCGAAAATCCCGCGCCCCCCGAGCGCGTCGGTCACGGCCTTGGCGTAGTCCCTCGCCCGCTGGCGGGCCAAGTCGCCCATGGGCTGGGGCTGCCAGCTTTCTCGGTAGTCCCCGTCGGCCTGGGTATGTCCGATGGGCTCGCAGAAAGAGGTTCCGCCTTCGTGGCGGACGGTGAGCTGGGTGATCTCGTAGTCGAATTCGACGAAGCCCTCGACGATGACTCTGCCC
>CAYMMC010000575.1:0-2546 GCA_964391125.1 uncultured Akkermansia sp. | reverse complement strand
CAACAGCTACGGCGAATGGCAGGAGCAGCCCGACTTCAGCGAGCCGCCCCTGGCGCTGGAAGGCGACGCCGACCGCTGGAACTTCCGGGAGGACGACGCCGACTATTACCAACAGCCGGGCAACCTCTTCCGCCTGATGTCGCCGGCGCAGCAACAGGTGCTCTTCGACAACACCGCCCGCGCCATGGGCGACGCGCCGGATGAAATCAAGCTCCGCCACATCGGCAACTGCGCCAAGGCGGATCCCGCCTACGGAGCGGGCGTGGCCAAGGCCCTGGGCCTCGCGGGCGAGAACCCGGCCTGAGCGTTCCGCCCCCGCGTTTCCGACCATCCGCGCCCCAAGGCCCCCGACATGCGGGAGGGCCTTGGGGATGCGCGGCGCCGGTCGATCCGCCTATTGCAGCAGCAGGGTGGCGGGGTTGGTCGAGACCACGGGAAGGAGCGGCGCGAACATCTCGACGTTCACCGCCCACTTGGCCTTCGAGATCGAAATCGACCAGATCTCCGACTCCGAGGCGTCGTCGCGCCGCCCCTCGAGGAGCAGCAGGTCTCCGACGCCCTCGTGCCGGACCACCTCCCGGCCGGCGGAATCGAGCAGGGCCACGTCCGCAGTCGAATCGGTGGAGATGCCGATGCCGAACTCCGCCACCCCGGCGGGGACTTGGAAGTAGAGCCGCCCCGAAAGCGGCAGGAAGGAGAGGGGCCCGTCGGCGAGCAGGCCGTTCCCGGGATGGGGGGAGTCGAGGTCGAGGCGCTGCGAGAAGGGCTGGGTGCGCACGAGGCGGTGGAGGCCGGTCTTGCGCGCGGTGAAGGTGACGGGAACGGCCTGGTTGTTGTAGGGAGTCGTGTGGCTCTCCAGCTTCTCGCCGTCGGGATCGAGCAGGTCGACGAGCGTCTCCCGGGGATAGACCCTCCGCGCGGTGACGTGGATGGTGACGGTCTCGCCCTCCTTGGCGTGCTGAAGGAAGGTGAACCCGCCCCGCAGGTAGACCTGCCCGTTCCCTTCCCGGGGAGCGCCGGATTCGGGGGCGCGCAGCTCCTCGAGCTCGACCTTGGCGGGAACGAGGTCCTTGAATTTCTCCAGCCTCGCCTGGTTCTCCCTGACGAAGCGCTCCAGGTCGAAGGGCGAGGTCTCGCCCTGGCTCCGCACGAGGAGGCTGCCGGTCACGTCGTCGGTGAGGAAGGCGCGGCCATCGAGCCGGAGGGCGATGGGGACGAGCCCGGGATCGCCGACGACGAGGGTGCGCTCGAAGACGATGCCGCCGAGGGAGGGTTGCTCCACGCGGCTGTCCGTTCTGAGGAGGATGGGCGTCTCCTTCCGGCCCGCCTCCTCCCCGACGCCGCTGAAATCCAGGGTGCAGTCCTCGAAGCGGTATTGCACCGCGCCCGCCACGGGGTTGCGGATGGAGAGGTGGTCGCGCTCGAAGGTGCAGCCGAGAAAGGTCACGCTCCCCTTCACGGAATTCGCCGCGTCGCGCGTGGTGGTGGCGAGGAGTCCGCCGGAGTTGCCGGAGAAGCGGCAGTCCTTCACCGTGATCGAGAGCGGGGCCGACTGTCCGTCGAGGTTGACCGTGTAGATGGCCACGCCGCCGCCGGCGTTGTCGGCCAGTTCGCAGTCCTCCAGCAGGCAGTTGACGAGGCGCTGGCCCGGCAGATTCGGCTCGAAGTCGATCCCCGCCTTGGGATTGGTGCCGTCGGTGCGGTTGAGCCGGCAGCGGCGGATCGTCAGGTTCTCGGCGCTGATGACGGAAATCCCCTGGCGGTAGTTGGCGACGAAGTCCATCTCCTCGACCAGCACGTTCCGGTTGGTCCCCTTGCTGCTCGCGCCCAGATAGAGCCCGTCGCCGCCGGTCTCGGTGACGGTGAGTCCGCGCAGGACGACGTCCCGGCAGTCCCACAGGCCGATGCCGTGGCGCCATTCCGCCTTCTCGTAGAGCTCGGGGTCGTCGTAGTCGTCGCGATGCATCCGGAGGACCGCCTTGCCCTGGCCGACCAAGGAGAAGCCCGAGATCCCCCGGGCTTCGAAGAGGCTGTCGTTCCTGCCCTTGAACTTGCCCTTGGCGGCCTGGACCACGACGCCGTCGGAGAAGACGATGGTCTGGTCCGAGACCAGTTGCAGGGGCCGGTGGACGATCCAGTCGGCCCCGACGTGGTCGACGATCAGCTCGGGCACGCCGGAGCGGATCGCGTTCTGCAGGCAATCGGTGGCATCCTCGGCGTCGAAGCCCCACCAGCTGGCGCGGGCGCTCTTCAGGGTTCCGTCCGCGACGGCGGCGACCTTGTCGGGATCGCCCGACGCGGAGGCGGGGACGCATGCGGCGACCGACAGGCAGATGCCGAGAAGGCAGGAAAGGCGAAGGTCCATGGGGACCATGGTCCCGCCAAGTGGCTGCGCGGTCAAGGTCCGGCCTTCTCTTTGGCGATCCCGAGCACGGCCTCGACGAGGCGGCCGGGGGTGTCCGGCGTGAAATAGGTCTTGCTCACCTCGTAGCCGCCGAAGGGGAACTCCTCCGCCGAAGGCAGGTAGCCGAATCCGCCTCCGGTGT
>CAYMMC010000574.1:0-2552 GCA_964391125.1 uncultured Akkermansia sp. | reverse complement strand
GCTGCTCGTAGTCGCCTCCGACGAAGCTGGGGTATTCGCCGCAGCCCTCGTACTCGCGCCGCGTCTGCAGCTCGACGATCTTGGGCAGGTCGGTGACGAAGAAGTTCCGGTTCAGGGAAAGGTAGCGGAAGAAGTCCGACTCGCCGTACTTCATCGAGAGGACGAGGGCCGGGCTGGCGATGCCGGCGAGGGTCTTCTCCAGGGTCGCGTGCCGCCAGATGAGGTCGCCGACCTCGTGCGCCCCGACCGTCCAGGTGCGGAAGATGCAGCGGCGGCGGTGGCGCTCGAAGACGGGCAGGAGGGCCTTGAGGCAGCGGTTCACCATCGCCGGGCTCTTGAGGACGAGGCGGCTGCGGAAGTCCTCCTTCACGTCGAGCCCGTCGCTTTCCCCGATGCGGAGGACGACCCCGGCGACCTCGGGGAAGTCGTCGAAGAAGCGGTCCAGGAGCGAGACGAGAAACTCGTTCCGCCTCCGCTCGCTCCGCCCGAGGCGCTTTTCGAGCGCGGGGGTGAGGGTGAGGATGTCCATCGTCAGGTAGACGTGGAGCCCCTCGGCCTGGACGAGGCGGAAGAGCTCGCGGAACTCCGCGCGGTAGGTCTCGATGCGTTCGGCGATGGGGGCTTCGTAGAATTCGTGTCTCGCGAGGTGGGGCAGGTCGTCGAGGGTGGCGCCGTTGTAGCCGATCGCGGCGACGCTGCGGCAGAAAGCGGTCATGTCCTCGCGGATCGTCGCGAAGGCTTCGCGGAGCTCGTCCGGGTCCATCTTCTGGAAGCGCCTCCAGGGCAGCTTCGACCAGTTGATGCGGAAGCGCTCGTAGCCGCGGAAGAAGGGCCCGATGGCGTCGATGAGATAGAGGGGGGAATCCAGGGAGGGCAGGTCCACGACCGCAACCATCCGGCGGCGGACGGCGTCCCGCAATCGTTTCGTGGCGGCGAGGCGGGCCGCCGCGTGGCGATTTCGTCACGGAGAGGCGAGCGCGGACCGAGGCCCTATTCCTTGGCTTGGTGTCTCCTGCTCTTCCACGGCTCCACCACCACGTCGTTCCTCGAGACCGGACCGGGGGTGGTGCGCCCCCTCGCGATGGCCTCATTCATCGCCGCCTCCATCCGCTCGGCTCGCTCGGGATGCGTCCCGACGAGATTCCTCGTCTCGCCGGGATCGGCGGCGAGGTCGTAGAGCTGCCTCTGCGGCATTCCGGAGGTGTCGTGCCTGCCCGGCCTGGGATAGCTCCACCCGCCCGAGCCGGGGCAGAGGAGCAGCTTCCACTGCCCCTCGCGGATCGCGAAGCTGCCGTCGACGGACTGGCTCACGATCCCGCTCCGGCCCTCGCCCCCGGCCTCGCCGAGCAGGACCGGAAGGAAGCTGACGCTGTCCTCGCCCGCGTCGTCGGGCAGCGCCTCTCCGAGCAGGTCCGCCATCGTGGCGAGCAGGTCGATCTGCCCCACGATCCGGTCGGAGACCGAGCCCGCCTCCGTTCTCGCCGGCCAGCGCACGAGGAAGGGGACGCGATGCCCGCCCTCGTAGAGGTCGGCCTTGTGGCCGCGGAAGGGACCGCTCGGGAAATGGCCGGCCGCCTTCAGCTCTTCGATCCGAGCCTGCGGCGAGCAGCCGTTGTCGGAGGTGAAGAGCACGATGGTGTTCTCGGCGAGCCCCTCCGCGTCGAGGGCGTCGAGGACCTTGCCCATGTCGTGGTCGACTTGCAGGACGAAGTCGGCATAGGCGTTGAGACCGCTTCGGCCCTGGAACTCGGGCAGGGGCACGATGGGCGTGTGGGGCGCGGCGAGCGGCACGTAGGCGAAGAAGGGCTCGCCCGCCTTCGCCGCCGGGGCGCGTTCCCCGATATAGGCGACAAGCCGCTCGGCGATGCCCGGCTGCACGTCGACGGCCTCGAAGTCCGGCCCCGCAGGACCGGGGCGGTGGAAGGCCTTCTCCGCGCCGGCGATCTCGGTGGGGAGGCGGTCCTCGATCCAGACGTAGGGGAACATGTCGAGCGAGGCGCTGATCCCGTAGTAGCGGTCGAAGCCCCGGTCCACGGGGCCGTTCAGAATGGGCGAGGCGTAGTCGACCTTGGCCGCGTCGGCGAAGGGCTTGGAGAAGTCGCCGCCGTCGTCCGCCACCCCGCCGTCCGCAAGCGGCCAGTCCATGCCGAGATGCCATTTGCCGATGCAGGCGCTGTGGTAGCCCCGGTCCCGCAGGAAGCTCGCCAAGGTCATGCGGTCCTCCGCGACGAGCGGTCGCGAGAAGCCGCCGAGCACGCCCTTCTGCAGGCGGGTCCGCCAATGGTAGCGCCCCGTGAGCAGGCTGTAGCGCGAGGGCGTGCAGACGCCCGAGGAACTGTGCCCGTCGGTGAATCGCATCCCCTCGCGCGCGATCCGGTCGATGTTCGGCGTGGCGATCTTCGATCCGGGGTTGTTGCAGCCGACGTCGCCCCAGCCGAGATCGTCGGCGAGGATGACGACGAGGTTCGGCCTCTCCGCCGCCTCCAGCAACATCCCGCCAAAGGCTCCGGCCAGCACGACGATCAACAGCGTTTTCATGACGGGATGGGGGC
>CAYMMC010000573.1:0-2557 GCA_964391125.1 uncultured Akkermansia sp. | reverse complement strand
CGGGTTTTGCATCCGCAGGTCTCGGGCCATTTTTTCATCTCATTGAAGGACAATCGGTTGGAATTCCGGATGGCAGGCTTCGAGAGCGCGGTCGCGTGCAAATCGCAAGCTGTCCCGTGCGATTTGCCCTTGTCGCTCCGCGTCGGTCTCGCCGAAGTCGGCAGCCTGATTCGTGGAAAATAATGCGTGCGCATCGGTGGGGATCGGAGCTAGTCTGTCTCACGCGTGTCCATGTCCGAAAGCCGCCTCGCCTATCGACCGATGTTGGTGGTTTTCACCGGGGCGATGGCCGTGACCGCGATGGCCCTGACCGGCGTCACCTGGTCGCGAGTGACGACGAGCATCGGGGACGTGGTCGCCGCGCAGACCGAGCGCGACCGCTGGGAGAGCCTTCTCTCCACGATCAAGGACGCCGAGACCGGGCAGCGGGGATATGTGATCACCGGCGATCCCTCCTATCTCGATCCCTTCGCATCGGCCAATCTGCGGCTTGCCAAGGACTTGGCCGCGCTGAAGGAGAGCGCCCGCGACACGCCGGCCGACCTCGCCGAGGTCGAGGTGATCGCGGCGACGGTGGTGCAGCGCTTCGACGCGATGAAGGAGGTGAAGGTGGTGCGCGAGCGGGAGGGCTTCGGCTCGGCCAAAAACCTGATGTCGGAGGGCAGGGGGAAGCTGTTGATGGACGACCTGCGCGCCGCCGTCGGCGAGCAGATCCGCCGGAGGCAGGAGATCTCGGCGCAGCGGGCGCAGCGCATGAGCCAGGATCTGCGCTGGGGCTACGCCAGCGCGATCGGCGCCGGGGTCGTGGCGCTGGGCTCCGGCATGGTCGCCTTTCTGCTGCTCCGCGACGCCTTGGGGCACGCCCGGCGCGAGCGACGGCTCGACGAGGCGAAGCGCCGCGCCGAAAGCGCGGACCGCGAGAAGAGCGCCTTCCTCGCGACGATGAGCCACGAGATCCGCACGCCGATGAATGCGATCCTGGGCTTCGCGGAGCTGCTCCGCGACCGGCTCGGGGACGAGCGCGAGCTTCGTTACGTGGATTCGATCCTCGCGGGAGGGCGGTCGCTGCTCCAGCTCATCAACGACATCCTCGATCTCTCGAAGGTGGAGGCGGGAATGCTGGAGCTGAACCCGGAGCCGACCGATCTGCGTTCGGCCGCCCATTTCGCCCGGCAGCTCTTCCAGCAGCTCGCGGCGCAGCGCGGCGTCGAATTGCGCGTCGAGGTCGACGAGTCGATCCCTCGCTCGCTTCTGTTCGACCCGCTCCGCCTTCGTCAGATCCTCATCAACGTGGTGGGGAACGCGGTGAAGTTCACCGACGCGGGGCATGTCGCCCTGCGCTTCCATGGCGAACCCGACGAGGGGGACACGAGCCGCATGTGCGTCGTCATGGAGGTGGAGGATACGGGATGCGGCATCCCTGCGGACCAACTCGAATCGATCTTCGATCCCTTTGTGCAGGCGAGCGGGACCGGCGGCAGGACGGCGGCGCCGGGCACCGGCCTGGGGCTCGCCATCGTGCAGCGGCTCGTCCGGCTGATGGCGGGGACGGTTTCGGTGAAGAGCGAGCCGGGCAGGGGGACGCTCTTCCGCTTCGAATTCCCCGGAGTCGCGGTCTCCTCCCGCCTTGCCGAATCGCTCGCGCCGCCGGAGGACGGGGAAGTCGACTTCGACGCCTTCCGTCCTTCGACCATTCTCGTCGCCGATGACAACGCAACGAACCGGGAACTGCTGTCGGGCATGTTCGAGGGCACCCGGCACCGTCTCGTTCTGGCGTCGGACGGCGGGTCGGCCGTCGCGGCGGCCCTGCGCGAGTCGCCCGATCTCGTGCTGATGGACGTGCGCATGCCGAAGAAGGACGGATTCGAAGCCCTTGCCGAAATTCGGGCGGAGGGGCGGCTGCGGCTCCTCCCCGTCGTCGCGGTGACCGCCTCCAGCCTGGGCGACGAGGACGAGCGCGTCCGGCGAAAATTCGACGGCTACCTCCGCAAGCCCTTTTCCCGCGCCCAGCTCCACGCCCAGATCGCGCAGTTCATCCCGCTGGAGGAGGACGGTGCGGCCGAGGCGTCGAAGGACGACGCCTCGGTCGTCCCCGAATCGCCGGAGGCGGCGGAACGATGGCGCCGTCTGGCGGGGAGGGTGGCGGAGACGGCGGCGGAGGACCACGCCGAACTCCTCCGCACCTTGTCGGTGCCCGACATCGCCCGCTTCGCCCGGCGTCTCGGCGATCTGGCGGACGAGGTGGCCTGCGGCCCGCTGGCCCGCTATGCGGCGGCGCTCGAGTCGGACTCGGAATCCTTTTCCCCCGATTTGCTGGAGAAGACCTTGAAACGATTCCCCGGCGTCCTCGAGTCGATTCGAACGGCCGCCGTCCACCCGTCCGGAGCCCCATGATCCCGGAGACTGCCGCACAGACCGTCCTCATCGTCGACGACCAGGACCAGAATCTCCAAGTCGTCGGCACGCTCCTTTCCGCGATGGGCTACGCCGTCGTTCCGGCGAACGGCGGCGATCAGGCGCTGCGACGGATCGCGGCGAGCCCGCCCGACCTCGTCCT
>CAYMMC010000572.1:620-2563 GCA_964391125.1 uncultured Akkermansia sp. | reverse complement strand
GGGAGAGCTGGAGGAGGTAGCTGCGCAGCT
Organism: uncultured Akkermansia sp.; assembly: GCA_964391125.1. Taxonomy (GTDB): domain Bacteria; phylum Verrucomicrobiota; class Verrucomicrobiia; order Verrucomicrobiales; family DEV007; genus Arctic95D-9. The sequence goes on along the minus strand of CAYMMC010000572.1, from coordinate 2,533 downwards.
CGCCGCGGGGCTCCAGGGGCTCGCCGGCGTTCGCCCCGGCCACGGAGAACTCTCCGGCGACAAGCTGGTCGACTTCGAGGTCGGCCTCGGGCCGGAAGGCCTCGTTCTCCACGTAGACCCTCACCTCGCCCGCCGCCGCCCCCGCCGCCGAGAGGATCGATCCCGGCAGCTCGATCCGCACCGGGCCGAGGTTGTTCTCCACTCCCGCGACCATGGCCCAGGCCTTCGAGAAGGCGCGGGGGTTGTAGGGGACGTCGACGAGCCTCTCGCGGCGATGGTCCGCCTTGACCGCCTCGAAGGTCGACAGCTCGCGGCATCTGCCGCCGTCGCCGAAGCAGACGCCGCCGCCGCCGTTGAAGACGATGGCCTCGGTCGCCCCTTCGGCGCGCGCGTCGATCCCGATGAGGCGGGCGGGTTCGGAAACGCTGAGGCCGCGCGAGCGCAGCGCGATGCCCGTCTCCTCCGTCGGCATGCGGGCGAGGGCGATGCCGGCGTGGACTTCGGCGGAGGCGTCCTCGCCCACCTCGAAGCGGGCCGGACCCTCCACCGTCAGCTCCCCGCCCCCGTAGAGGCGCATGGAAACGACGCCGCTCTTCAGCTCGTAGAGCCCGGGGCGGAGGGTGCCGTCCTCCTGCGGCGAAGCCCCCTCGGACCAGATCGCGTCGGAGGTGGTCTTCAGGATCGAGGCCAGGACCGGCGTCGGGGCGAGGCGGTCCGCGGCGGTCCGGCCGGCGACGAAGGCAAGCAGCGCCACCGCCGCCGCCGCCGCCGCCATCCTCAGGATCGCGAAGCCCCAGGGGCGCGGGAAGGGCACGACCTTCTCCGGGGCCGGGGCCAGCTCCGATTCGAGCCGCTTCGCGAAATCCTCGACGAAATGGTCCCGCTTCGTCTCGGCCCACATCCGGGTTTCCAGCGATTCGACGAAGGCCTGCTCGCTTTTGGAGGGGGAGACGGCCTCCCGCAGCCATTCGTCTTCGGCGAGGCGGCGGCGCAGTTCGCGGACGGATTCGGGGGATTCCCACAGGCGCTTCACCACCTGGTCGCATTCGTAGGTCGTCGCGGACCCGTCGCGGACGCGGAGGAGCAGCTCGTCCGCAGGGAGGGAGGCGCTTTCGAGCACGCTGTCGAAATCGAAGGCCGGCGCCGCCACCGCCTCGCGCAACAGTTCCGAAAAGCGCAGCTCGCCGACGAGGCGGTCGGCCAGGCCCGCGTCGGCCGCGGCCCGCACCGAGAGATCCTCGACCTCGCCCGCGCCCGCCTCCCCGTGGAGGAGGCGCAGCAGCAGCTCGTCGTCTGTCGGTCTGGGCTTCATGCTTCGTTCTTGGATCGGAGGCCGGCGCCGCTCAGTGGGCCGGGGCCAGGCCGATGCGCTCCTCCATGCATTCGCGCAGCGCGGTGCGGAGGCGCTCCAGCGCCTTGCGCACGGCCGGCGGGTTCATCGAAAACTCCTCGGCGATGTCCTGGGCCGACCATTCCTCCTCGTAGCGGCGCCGCAGCATCCGCAAACTCTTTTCCGGCAGGGCGCCGACGCATTCCCTCAGCGCGTTGAGGCGGGCGAGGGCGTAGTCGCCCATTTCCTCCGGCTCGTCGTCGCTGGCGGAGGAGGAGGCGAGGAGGACTTCGGTGAGATTGTCGGAGAGGATGCGCTTGCGCCGTGCGTCCTTGCGCCGCTCGTTGATGACGAGGTTCCTCGCGATGCCGCGGAGCCAAGCCCCGAAGTCCCGGGTCCGGTCGAACTCGTCGAGGCGGTTGTAGGCGACGATGAAGGCCTCCTGCGCCACGTCGTCGACCCAGAGCCGCAACCGGAGCGACTGCGGGTTCGGCAGGCTGTCGGCCGACCGGATGCACGGGCCGATCGGGCAGAAGGTGTCGTGCCACTTGCCGTGCAGCCAGTCGAAGAAAGCGTCGCGCTC
>CAYMMC010000572.1:0-610 GCA_964391125.1 uncultured Akkermansia sp. | reverse complement strand
GCGACGATGAAGGCCTCCTGCGCCACGTCGTCGACCCAGAGCGGATCGACGCCCAGCGAGCGCACGAAACCGCGCAGCCCGGCGTGGTGCTCCCGGACCTGCTGGATGAATTCCTCGCGCTCGTTCGACGTCATGCGGCGTTTCCCCTGATTTCTTGCCGCGAACCCAGCCGGATGTGACGCGGCGACCGCCCACAAGCTAGCCCACGGGCACCGCGAACGCCAGCGCATCCCGCGCAGCCTTGACGAAGCCCCGCTTTTCGGTGTCCAATGTCCACCTGCCGCACCCTATTCTTATTGATCCGACGCAAATCCTCATGAACCGACGCCGCTTCCTCCATTCCAGTCTCGCCGCCAGCCTCGCCGCCATTCCCGCCGTGGCGGAGGGCAAACGCAAGCCCCGCATCCTCCTGCGCAACGGCTGGCAGAGCCAGAACATCGGGGACATCGCCCACTACATGGGCATGATGGAGCTGCTCAAGCTCCACCGGATCGACGCCGAAGTGCGCTTCTGGACCAGCAACATGGAGAACGGAGCGGACGAGCTCTTCAAAAAGCACTTCCCCGAAGTGCCCTTTTTCCGCGACAAGGCGAGCGTCGACCGCGCCTTC
>CAYMMC010000571.1:0-2563 GCA_964391125.1 uncultured Akkermansia sp. | reverse complement strand
TCGATCTGCTGGCGGCGAACCTCCGCGAGCAGGGGCTCGGCGACGCCGACTACGGCTGGTATCTCGACCTGCGCCGCTACGGCAGAGTACCGCACGCCGGGTTCGGGCTCGGTTTCGAGCGGCTCCTCATGTTCGTGACCGGGGTGGGCAACATCCGGGACGTCATCCCCTTTCCCCGCACGCCGGGATCGGCGGAGTTCTGATCCGTCATCCCGCCGCCATGCGCCCCGCCGCCGTCCTCCTTCCCCGCCTCCTCGCCGCAGCGGGTGCGTTCGCGCTTTCCGGGGCGCTTCTCGCGGCGCCGCCGGTGATTCTGATCGACCCCGGCCACGGGGGCTCCGCCGTGGCCGGCAGCCCCGGCGAGCGCAGCGACAGTTCGCCGAACAACGCGACCTCGCCCGGCGGGCTGAAGGAGAAGGACCTGACGCTGGAATTCAGCCGGATCCTGAAGGCGGAAATCCTCGCGGAGGCCGATCGGCGGGGGCGCGTCCTCGGCGTGCTGCTGACGAGGACGCAGGACGAGAACCTCGACTTCGCCCGGCGCGCGGCGATCTGCGACCGTCCCGACGCCGCCTGCGTCGTCAGCATCCACTTCAACGCAGGAGGCGGGGGCAAGGCCTCGGGCAGCCTCGCCCTCATCGCCGCGAAGGAGCGCAACCCCGACTACGGGACCGACCGCGCCTTTGCCCTCGGCCTCTCCGCCGCCTGCTCCAAGGGAGTGCGCGAATACCTGCCCGATTCGAAGGATCGCGGCGTCATCCACGACAGCCATCTCCACGGCGGGCGCGGATCGAACTTCTTCTTCCAGCTCCAGCGCCGCGCCCATCTGAAGGGCAAGCCGAAGTGCTTCCTCGAGATCGAGTTCATCGACAACCCGGCCGTCGAGAGGGCGCTCCTCTCCGGCGACCGCGCCTCGAAGTTCCGCGGCGTGGCCGTCCCGATCGCCGCCTATCTGGTCTCCGCGACGGAGGAGCCGGCGAAGCGGAAGGAGCCTTGAGGCCGCGATCCTGGCTCCTGGCTCCGAATCCGGCACTGCGCCATTGAAAGAAGGCGGGGATCGATCCACCCTAGCGGCCCCATGAGAAGCATCCTGACTTTCCTCGTCGTCGCCGCCGCGGCGGGCCTCGCGCCGGTCCGTTCGCAGGACCCGGCCCTGCAGGGCGGCGTGGCCCAGATCGACATCACGCCGCCGGTGGGCTATCCCCATTACCGCGGGTTCGGCACGGCGGTGGACGATCCGCTCTATGTCAAGGCCTTCGTGCTGCAGCAGGGGGCGATGAAATGGGCCGTCGCCGTCTGCGACCTGCTCTGGATCGAGCGGGAGCTGTCCGCCGAGGTCCGCCTCCAGGCGGCGGAGAGGACGGGGATTCCCTTTGAGCACATCCTGCTGACGGCGACCCACACCCACACCAGCCCCGCCTACCATCCCAACATTTTCGAGCTGAACGAGCACCGGCGCGAACACGACGGGCCGGCGGAGGAGGCCATCGCGCAGGGCCGCTACCCCGAGGTGCTGCGGGATCGCATCGTCGAGGCCCTGGTCGCGGCCCACGACTCCGCCGTGCCGGTGACCTTGGGCACGGCGACCGGCCGGATCACCGACCTGTCCTTCAATCGCCGCTTCCTCCTCGCCGACGGCAAGGTGCGGACCAACGCCGGCAGGGGCAACCGGAGCATCGTCAAGGCGGCGGGACCGATCGATCCGGAGGTGCAGGCGATCCTGATCGAGCGCAGGGAGGACGGCGCCCTTCTCGGGGCGGTCAGCAATTTCGCGGTGCATTCCGACACCTACGGCAGCAGCGCCTTCTCGGCGGACTACCCCGGCGTGCTGGCGCGGCGTCTGGCGGAGGAGCTGGGCGACGGCGTGGTCTCCATCTTCCTGCCCGGCGCGAGCGGAGACCTGAACCACGTGGACGTGCGCAAGGACGCGGAGCGCCTCACCACGGAGCGGATCGGCGGCAGGCTGGCGGAGGAGGTGGCGCGGCTGAAGGGCCGGATGGAGGCGGTCGGGACGCCCCGTCTCGGCGCCAGCTCCGAATTCGTCTACGCTCCCTTGCAATCGTATGGCGAGGCCGAGCGGATCTGGGCGAACGATCCCGAGGCGGCGCCGAAATACGGGGAGACGGGCCTGTTCCAGCTCCGTCGTCCCATGAAGATCCGCTCCTTGGAGCGGATCCGCGAGAGCGAGGCGATCCCCCCGACCATCGAGTCGGAGCCCTGGACCCTGCCGGTGGAGGTGCAGGTCTTCCGCCTGGGCGAGGAGGCCGCCGTCGTGGGGATTCCGGGCGAGGTCTTCGCCGAGCTGGGCCTGGCGGTCAAGGCGGCCTCGCCCTTCAAGACCACCATGGTCGTGGAGCTGACCAACGTCCACATCGCCTACCTGCCGACCCGCGCGGCCTTCGCCCAGGGCGGATACGAGACCCTCAACTCCCGCCTCGCCCCCGGGGGAGGGGAGCTGCTGGTGGAATCGGCGATCCGGCAATTGCGGGCGTTGAAGCAATGATGGAATCTGCCCCCAGCGTAGGAGACCGTTGAAAAACCCCGCAATGAAACATCTTGGTTT